>CAYPJK010000300.1:0-3024 GCA_964411025.1 uncultured Nevskia sp. | reverse complement strand
GAGATCATCGCCGCCTGCGTTCGCGATCATCCAGCGGGGCTTCGGCCACCCGCTCGGCCGGATAGCGGGCCGGTGGGGCGGCATCGCTGCGGGTGCCGGCCAGCGGTCCGCGCAGCCACCATTTCAGACCCTTGCCGACCTGCATCAGCAGGCGGTCGGCGGGGGTGTAGTCACGTCCGGTGTCGGCATCGGCTGCCGTGTGTAACGTCGTTGCCATTTGTGGCGCTCCAAGGTTTTTCCTATTCTGCGGGGGTCATCCGCCACTCGCCACCGTTCCTGGTGCCGCATCCGTGGCTCTCCCTCTTCCGGAACCCGCCATGAAATTTCCACTGCTTGACCGGCTGACGCCGGTGCTGGCGGTGCTGGCATCGACTGCCGCACTCGCCGAACCGGTTCCCGCCTCGTACGCGGCCGCCGGCCTGCCGCCGGCCGTCGCCAGCGCCGCCGCCAGCATCGATGCCGAGCGCATCCGCAGCCACGTGCGTTTCCTGTCGCACGACCTGCTCGAAGGCCGCGGCACCGGCAGCCGTGGCGGCGACATCGCCGCCGAATACCTGGCCACCCAGTTCGCGCTGGCGGGCCTGAAGCCGGCCGGCGATGACGGCAGCTTCCTGCAGAAGGTCCGCTTCGCCGGCAGCCAGACGCTCGACAGCACCAGCCTGTCGTTCGTGCCCGGCGGCGGCGAGGCGCTGCCGCTGAAGCTGCTGGACGACTACGTGGTATCGAACCAGACGCTGACCGACGCCACCCGGATCGACGCGCCGCTGGTATTCGTCGGCTACGGCATCGAGGCGCCCGAGTACCAGTGGGACGACTACAAGGGCGTCGACGTGCGCGGCAAGGTGGTGCTGGTGGTGGTCAACGAGCCGCCGTCGACCGACCCGAAGTTCTTCAAGGGCGAGGCGCTGACCTACTACGGCCGCTGGACGTACAAGTTCGAGCAGGCGGCGCGCAAGGGTGCGATCGGCGCGGTGATCGTGCATCGCGACGATCTGGCCAGCTATCCGTGGTCGGTGGTCAAGAGCTCGTGGAGCAACGAGTCGATCGCACTGGCCGACGACCCGCGCCAGAAGCTGCAGGCCGCCGCCTGGCTGCAGCTGGAAGTGGCGCGGCTGCTGCTGTCGCTGTCCGGCCGCGACCTCGACGAGGCGATCCGCCAAGCCGGCACGCGCGACTTCAAGGCCTTCGAGCTGCCGGTGCGGATGAACGCCACGATCAACAGCCGGGTGCGCCGCTTCGAATCCAGCAATGTCGTCGCGGTGCTGCCGGGTGCCGACAAGGGCGCGGGCCGCCAGGCGCTGCTGTACAGCGCCCATTACGACCATCTGGGCATGGTGCCGGACCAGGCCGGCGACAACATCTACAACGGCGCGATCGACAACGCCACCGGCTGCGCCGTGCTGCTGGAACTCGCGCGCGCCTATGCCTCGATGAAGGCCAGCACCGGCACGCTGCCGCCACATCCGGTGCTGTTCGCGGCGGTCACCGCCGAGGAAAAGGGTCTGCTCGGCTCGAAGTACCTCGGCGAGCACCCGCCGCTGCCGGTCGGCCAGATCGGCCTGAACCTGAACTTCGACAGCTTCGCGCCGTTCGGCGTGCCGGAGAGCGTGAAGCTGCTCGGCTCCGAACGGCTGAATTTCTTCCCGGCCGTGGAAAAGACCGCCAAGGCCTTCCGGCTGGCGATCGAGGCGGATTCCCGGCCGCTGGCCGGCAGCTACTACCGCTCCGATCACTTCAGCATGGCGCGTGTCGGGGTGCCGGCGTTCTCGGTCAGCCTCGGCGACAAGTTCGCCGGCCAGACCCGCGAGTGGGGCCAGGAACGGGCCCGCGAGTACACCGCCCGGCACTACCATCAGCCGAGCGACGAATACCGCCCGGACATGGATTTCACCTCCAGCGCCGAGATCGCCCGTTTCGGCCTGGCGCTGGGCTGGCAGGCGCTTGGCACCAGCACGCCGATCGCCTGGCTGCCTGGCGACGAATTCGAAGCCACCCGACTGAAGAGCGAACGCAACCCGTGACGCCGAGCCCGCTGCACGCATGACCTACTGGCTGCTGTTCTTCCTGATCGCGATCGTCGCGCTGGCCTATGCCCGCGCCGGCATCCGCACCACCAGCGCGGTGCTCGCAGCCGTCGTGCTGTTCTACGGCGTGTTCGGCGATTCACTGCTGGTCTTCCTGCTGATGCTGTTGACCGGCGTCATGGTGCTGCTGCCGCTGAACCTGCCGGTGCTGCGCCAGGAATGGCTGTCGCGGCCGCTGTTCCTGCGCTTCAAGCGGATGCTGTCGCGGCTCGACGAGCGCCAGCTGGCGGCGCTGTCGTCATCCGGCAGCGGCTGGGAAGCGCAACTGTTCAACGGCACGCCGGACTGGAGCCGCTTCCACGAGCACTACAGCGCCCAGCTGACGCCGGACGAGCGCAGCCTGCTGGACGGCCCGCTGGCCGAGTTCTGCAGCCGCTACACCCGCGATCCCGAGGCCGGCCCGGCCACCCAGGCGCGGCTGCGCGCCTACGGCCTGCACGGACTCGCGATCGACAGCCTGCATGGCGGGCGCGGCCTGTCGGCGCTGGCCCACGCCGCCGCGCTGACCCGCCTCAGCGCCAGCATCAGCCGGCGGCTGGCGCAGCGGGTCGGCGCCACCGCGCGGCTGGCCTGGATCGACGCCCTGCAACGCCACGGCACGGCTGCCCAGCAAAGCCAGTGGTTGCCGATGCTGGCTGCCGGCGCTCACCTGCAAACGGCCGAAGCCGGCGCCGTGGTCGGCGATGCACGCGTCGAAACCGGCCCCGACGGGCCGCTGCTGCAGCTGGAGCTGAACGTCGAGATCGACCCGGACGCCGACATCGTCGGTCTGTGCGTCGACCTGCGCGATCCGGACGGCCGGCTCGGCCGCGATGCCGCGATCGGCCCGACCTGGCTGCTGATCGACGCCGCCCAGCTGCGTGCCGCGCCCAACCGCCTGCGGGTCGGCTTCGACGCGGTGATCGGCGGCGGCGAGCGGATCGGCGCGGCCGCCCGCCAT
>CAYPJK010000299.1:3427-4443 GCA_964411025.1 uncultured Nevskia sp. | reverse complement strand
GAGGCGGCAGCCGTCGGCGGCGGCGCCGGGCTGCGCGGCGGGTGGTGGGCTGTCCAGGCCTTGCAGCAGCTGCGCCGCGACGCTCACCGCGATCGCCGCCGGCAGCTTGCTGCGGATGCCGCCGATGCCGACCGGGCAGGCAATGCCCTGACCATCGAGTCCCTCGCGGGCCAGCCGCGCACGGAAGCGCGCCGCCTTGGACGCCGAGCCGATCATGCCGATGAAGGCCGCGTCGCCCCGTTGCAGCAGCGCCCGGCAGAGTGCGTAGTCGAGCGGGTGGTCGTGGGTCATCAGCAGGTAGTGGCCGGCGGGCGGCGCCTCGGCCAGCAGCGCCACCGGATCCTCCGCCACACAGGTCTCGATGCCGGTGTCGAGGCCGGCCGGGAAGATGTCCGGACGGGAATCGACCCAGCGCAGCCGGAACGGCAGCGTCGCCAGGATCGGCGCCAGTGCCTGTCCGACATGGCCGGCGCCGAACAGCCACAGCGGCCGATGCAGCCCATCGAGCCGCTGCCGCAGCCGGACGCTGCCATCGCCGTCGTCGCGCGCCAGTTGCAGCGGCGCGTCCGCCGCCGCCGGCAGCAGCTGGCGGTGCAGGCGGCCATCGGCGTCGATGCGGCTGTCGAGCAGCTGCGGCCGGTTGCCCGCTGCAGCGTCCGCCGCCGCCAGCAGCAGCGGGCGATCGGCCGCTGTCCAGCGTTCCAGCCACAGGTCGACAACGCCGCCGCAGCACTGCGCCAGATGCTCGCCGAGCCGGCGGCGCAGCAACGCGCCGCTGCGGCCGCCGTGATCGAGCAGTGCGCGGGCGGCCTGGGTGGCTTCCCATTCCAGATGGCCGCCGCCGATGCTGCCGACGCTGCCATTGGCGCTGACCAGCATCGTCGCGCCGGCTTCGCGCGGAGCCGAACCGCGCAGGCTGGCCAGCACCACCCGGACAATCACCGCGTGGCTTGCCAGCAGGTCCAGCAGCGCCTGCGGCCACGCGGTGGCGGGAACCGGGCGGGAGATCGTGGTCA
>CAYPJK010000299.1:0-3417 GCA_964411025.1 uncultured Nevskia sp. | reverse complement strand
GCCGCGGATCGCGGCGATCGCGCGCAGTACCGCTTCCGGCGTCGCCGGTGCTGGCAGCTGCGGCAGCCGGTCACCGTCGCCGCAGGCGGCGATCGCGTCGCGGATCGCGTGCAGCGCCGAGAACGCCAGCATCAGCGGCGGCTCGCCGACCGCCTTCGAGCGGTGGATGCTGTCCTCGCGATTCGGCTCGTGCTGCAGCAGCGCGATGTGCGCTTCGGCCGGCCAGTCGCGGGCGGTCGGAATCTTGTAGGTCGATGGTGCATGGGTCTGCAGCTGACCGTCGCCGCCGAACACCAGTTCCTCGGAGGTCAGCCAGCCGTAGCCCTGCAGGTAGCCGCCTTCGATCTGGCCGCGGTCCAGCGCCGGATTCAGCGACTCCCCGACGTCATGCAGCACGTCGACCCGCAGCAGCCGGGTTTCGCCACTCAGCGTATCGACTGCCACCTCCGACACCGATACGCCGTAGCCGAAGTAGAAGAACGGCCGGCCCCGGAAGGTGGTGCGATCCCAGTGGATTTTCGGTGTCCGGTAATAGCCGGTGGCCGACAGCTGCACGCGCGCCAGATAGGCCTGCCGGACGAGTTCGGCGAAGCCGAGGCGATGTACGCCGATGACCACTTCGCCGCCGCCGAAGCGGACCGCATCGGCGCTGACGCCGAACGCCGTGCACGCCCAGGTCAGCAGCCGCGCGCGGAGGGTCCGGGCGGCGGCCTGCGCGGCCTTGCCGTTCAGGTCGGCACCGCTGGAGGCGGCGGTCGCCGAGGTGTTCGGGACCTTGGCGGTGTCGGTCGCGGTGATCCGTACAGCGGCCGGCGGCAGCCCGAGTTCGTCGGCGACGATCTGGATGATCTTGGTATGCAGCCCCTGGCCCATCTCGGTGCCGCCGTGATGGATCACCACGCTGCCGTCCTTGTAGATCTGCAGCAGCGCGCCGGCCTGGTTGTAGAACGTGGCATTGAAGGAAATGCCGAACTTGACTGGCGTCAGCGCCAGTCCGCGCTTGATCACCGGGTTCGCCGCGTTCCATGCGGTCACCGCGCGGCGTCGCGCACGGTAGCCACTGCTGGCTTCGAGCTGGTCGGTGAGGGTGCCGAGCACGTTGTCGGTCACCGTCATGCCGTACGGCGTCAGATTGCGGCGGGCGAGGCCGTAGTAGTTGCGGCGGCGCACGGTCAGCGGATCGCGCTTCAGGCTGCGGGCGATGTCGTCGATCACCTGTTCGATCACCAGCATGCCCTGCGGACCGCCGAAGCCGCGGAACGCGGTGTTCGACACCGTGTGCGTGCGGCAGCGGTGCGAGACGATCTCGACGTGCTCGAGAAAGTAGGCGTTGTCGACATGGCACATCGCGCGGTCGTTGACGGGCCCGCTGAGGTCGGCCGAGTGACCGCAGCGCGAGGCGAGCATCACCTTCAGCCCGAGGATGCGGCCGTCGTCATCGAAGCCGACTTCGTAGTCGGCCAGGAAGTCATGGCGCTTGCCGGTGATCTGCATGTCGGCATCGCGGTCCAGCCGCAGCTTCACCGGCCGGCCGGTCTTGACCGCCAGCACGGCGGCGGCGGCGGCCAGCAGAGCCGGCTGGCTTTCCTTGCCGCCGAAGCCGCCCCCCATGCGACGGCACTGCACGGTGATGTCCTGCATCGGCCGCGCCAGCACCTCGGCCACCACGTGCTGCACCTCGGTCGGATGCTGGGTCGAGCAGTGGATCAGCAGCTGGCCGTCCTCGCCGGGAATGGCGATGGCGATCTGGCCTTCAAGGTAGAGATGATCCTGACCGCCGCAGACCATGGTGCCGGTGAGCCGCCGAGGCGCATCGTCCAGCGCCCGGTCCGGGTCGCCGCGTCGCAGGGTCTGGCTGGGAATCACGTCGCTGTCGGCGGCCAGCGCGGCCCGGATGTCGAGGATCGCCGGCAACGGCTCGATGTCGGCGTGGAACTGCCGGACGGCGAGGATCGCCGCCCGGTGGCTGACGGCGGCCACCGCGAACATCGGCTGGCCGACGTGGTTCAGCAGCGGCCCGGCGAATACCGGATCGTCCGGCACGATGCCGCCGTAGTTGTTGTGGCCGGCAATGTCGGCGGCAGTGGCCACGGCCACCACGCCGTCGCTGGCCAGGACCGCCGCCAGGTCGAGCGCCCGAAGGCGCCCGTGGGCGACCGGGCTGCAGCCGAACGCCGCGTGCAGGGTGCCGGCTGGCAGCGGCAGGTCGTCGATGTACAGCGCCCGGCCGCTGACATGCAGATGCGCGGCCTCGTGGCGCAGCGGCTGGCCGACCGCGCCCATCAGCGGCTCACCTGATCGAGGCGCAGCGCATACGGGGCGTCTGCGTGTTCGAGCCGGAAGCGTTCCAGCAGTCGGGTCACGCCGAGGCGCCGGTAGGCGCTGCTGCCGCGCAGATCGTCAATCGGCAGGAATTCGGTGGCCAGCGCCGTACGGGCTGCCGCGAAGCCGTCCGCTGTCCATGGCTGACCGATCAGCGCCGCTTCGGCTAGACGCGCGCGCACCGGAGTCGCCGCCATGCCGCCGAGGCCGATACGGGCGCTGGCGATGCGCTCGCCGGCCAGCGTCACCGCGAAGCCGGCACAAACGGCCGAGATGTCCTGATCGGCGCGCTTCGACAGCTTGTAGGCCGCCAGCCGCAGCCCCGGCCGTGCGCGCGGAACCCGCACCGAGGCGATGAACTCGCCTGCGGCCAGATCCTGCTTCTGGTAGCCGAGATAGAGGTCTTCCAGCGGGATCGTTCGCGTTGCCGAACCACGGCGCAGATGCAGCGCTGCGCCGAGCGCGATCAGCGCCGGCATCGCATCGCCGATCGGCGAGCCATTGCCGAGGTTGCCGCACAGGGTGCCGCTGTGATTCACCAGCGGCGACGCAAAGCGGCGGGCCAGATCGGCCAGTGATGGATGCTCGGCGACCAGCGCAGTCCAGGCGTCGGCCAGCGATACCGCCGCGCCGATGGTGATCGCCGCCTCGTCCTGCTCGATGTGCTGCAGTTCGGCGACCTCGCCGACGTACAGCAGCGCCGGCAGCCTGCGCTGCGCCTTGTTCAGCCACAGGCCGATGTCGGTCCCGCCGGCCAGCAGCAGCGCCTGCGGGTTGGCCAGGTAAGTGTCGGCAAGCGCCGCCAGCGTGCGCGGCGCCGTGAAGCCGGGCAGCGCCAGCGTCTCGCGGCGCTGGATCGCAGCCAGCGCGGCGCGCCGCTCGGCGTGATCGGCATCGGCCGGCGAAGCGCGCGCGGCTTCGGGATCGCGATGCAGCGCCAGCGCGGCGTCGATGATCGGCCGATAACCGGTGCAGCGGCAGAGGTTGCCGGACAAGGCGTCGAGTACCTCGTCGCGGCTCGGCCTCGGCGTGCGCTGCTGCAGCGCGAACAGCGTCATCACGAAACCGGGCGTGCAGTAGCCGCACTGCGAGGCG
>CAYPJK010000298.1:0-4448 GCA_964411025.1 uncultured Nevskia sp. | reverse complement strand
GTCCCGCCCGGTCGGCATTCCTCAGCCGGCGCATTTCGAGTTGAAGACAGTTGCGGTGCCGGATCTGCGCGACGGCGAGTTCCTGGTCGAGAACCTTTACCTGTCGGTCGACCCGGCCCAGCGCGGCTATGTCAACGACGAGAACAACTACGCGCCGCCGGTCGCGATCGGCGCGGTGATGCGGGCGATGGCGGTGGGCCGGGTGATCGCCTCGAAGCACGTGGACGTCGCCGTCGATCAGCATCTGTACGGCTGGTTCGGCTGGCAGGACTACTGCGTGGCCACACCCGCCGCGATCCTGCGCCGCGTCGACCCCGCCCAGGCGCCGCTGTCGACGGCCGCCGGCCTGCTCGGCATCAACGGCCTCACCGCCTATCTGGCACTGCACGACATAGGCCGGCCGCAGCCCGGCGAAACGGTGCTGGTGACGGCCGCCGCCGGCGCGGTCGGCAGCATCGTCGGCCAACTGGCCCGGCAGGCCGGTGCGCGTGCGGTGGCAGTGGTCGGCTCGGACGACAAA
Organism: uncultured Nevskia sp.; assembly: GCA_964411025.1. Lineage (GTDB taxonomy): Bacteria > Pseudomonadota > Gammaproteobacteria > Nevskiales > Nevskiaceae > Nevskia. Next base: position 3,928 of record CAYPJK010000298.1, on the reverse strand, counting down.
GGCCGGCAGGCGATCGCCGACTACGGCTATGAGGCGTTCATCAACTATCGCCAGCCGCTGGAGCCGCAGCTGAAGGCGAGCTGCCCGAACGGCGTCAACGTGTTCTTCGACAACACCGCCGGGCCGATCGCCGACACCGTGATCCGCCACATGGCCTGGTTCGGACGAGTGATCCAGTGCGGCACGATGTCGATCGCTTCCTGGGTGCCGAACCCGACCGGCCCGCGCATCGAACGCGAAATCCTGACTCGCCGTCTGAAGCTCGAAGGCTTCGTGATCTTCGATCACCTGCAGCGCTTCGACGACACCGCCGCCCGGCTGGCGGCGATGCTGCGCGACGGCAGCCTGCGCCACGCCGAGGACATCGGCGACGACATTGCCCTGGCCCCGCAGGCGCTGGTCGATGTCTATGAAGGCCGCAACACCGGCAAGAAGCTGATCCGGCTGCGCTGACCGCCGGCGCGGGGCCAACTGCGGGCTCGCCATTGCAGTCCGGGCGCAAGGCCCGGTGTCACACTCGGCCCCGTCCGCCAACCGCACGCCGGGGTCCGCCATGTCCGCAGCCGTCAAGTCCGCCTTCGACTTCCGTTCGTATTTCATCGAAGTGCTCGGCAGCCGCCTGCACTACATCGACACCGGCCCCGCTGCCGGCAGCGACGAGGTGGTGCTGTTCCTGCACGGCAATCCGACCTCGTCGTACCTGTGGCGGAACATCATTCCCCATGTCGCGCCGGGCGCCCGCTGCATCGCACCGGACCTGATCGGTTTCGGCCGCTCCGACAAGCCGGACATCGACTACCGCTTCGCCGACCACGTCCGCTACATCGATGCCTTCATCGAGGCGCTGGGTCTCGGCCGGGTCACGCTGGTGATCCATGACTGGGGCTCGGCGATCGGCCTGCACTGGGCGCGCCGCCATGCCGAGCGCGTCAACGGCATTGCGATGATGGAGTTCATCGCGCCGGTGCCGGCCTGGTCAGACTGGCCCGAACACCTGCAGCCGGTGTTCCAGGCCTTCCGCACGCCGGGGCAGGGCGAGGAGATGGTGATCGGCCAGAACATCTTCATCGAACAGGTGCTGCCCGGCGCCGTGGTGCGCGGCCTGACCGACGCGGAGATGGCGCACTACCGGGCGCCTTTCGTCGATCCGGCCAGCCGCCGGCCGCTGCTGGCGTTTCCGCGGCAGCTGCCGATCGCCGGCGAACCGGCCGACGTGGTCGCGGTGGCGGAGGCCTACATGGCCTGGCTGGCGACCAGTCCGGTGCCGAAGCTGCTGTTCTGGGGCACGCCGGGCGTGCTGGTGACGCCGGCGCTGGCGGCGCGCTACGCGCAGACCTTCCCCCATCTCACCAGCGTCGATATTGGCCCGGCGCTGCATTACGTGCAGGAGGATTGCCCGGACCGGATCGGCACCGGCATTGCTGCCTGGATCGACGGCCGCCGCCCGGCCCGCGACTGAGCAAAGCGGTGGCCGGCCGTCAGCGACCGCGAAACTGCGCCGGTCGCCCTTCGATGAAGGCGATGATGCCTTCTCGGGCATCGGCGGTCGAGGCAGCGCGCACCAGGCCCTGGACCTCGTCTTCCATCTGCCGTTCGAAGCCGGCGCCGAGGGCGCTGGTCATCAGCCGCCGCAGCTCGCCATAAGCGCGGGTCGGACCGCTGGCCAGCCGGATCGCGGCAGCCTCGGCCTCGGCCACCACCACCGCATCGTCCACCAGGTAGTCCACCAGCCCGGCGCGTTCGGCCTGCTCGGCGTTCAGCCGTTCGCCGAGCAGCAGGAAGCGGCGCGCCCGCGCCAGCCCCATGCGCGACGCCAGCGTGAAGGTGGCGCCCATGTCGCAGGTGTAGCCGATCGTCGTGTACGCCGCGCCCAGGGTCACCGAACGGCCGCAGTAGACAAGATCGCAGCCAGCGGCGAGACCGACCGCGCCGCCCATCGCCGTGCCGTGGATCGCCGCGACGATCGGCGCATCGAGCCGCGCCAGCCGCGCGACACCGAGATGCAGGCCGCCGGTCCAGGTGCGGATCTGCTCCGGCAGGGTGTCGAGCGTGCGCGAGAACATCTTGATATCGCCGCCGACGCTGAAATACGGCCCGTTGGCGCGCAGCAGCACGGCCCGGACATCGCGCCGTCCGGCCAGCGCGCCGGCCGCTTCGGCAATCTCCCGGCAGAACGCGGCATTGAACGGATTGCCGAGCCCCGGCTGGTTCAGCACCAGGTGGGCGACGCCGTTGTCGCGGATGTCCAGCTGCAGCGATTCATAGTGCATGGCGGTCTCGTCGGATCGGAAGGGCAGCCCGGTGTCCTGGTGTTCGGGTATCCCCCAGCTCCACCACAGGCACTGCCGCCTTGATATTATTGTATGGTTCCATACCATATAGCGGCGGCAGGCGGTCAATGCGGTATCGACCGAGCCGTCGCCGAACCTGGCCTGCCCCAACAACCCTGCCCGAGAAACGCCATGTCGAGCTACAAGGACATCACCTACGAAGTCGGCGAGAACGCCGTCCGCATCACCATCAACCGTCCGGAAGTGTTCAACGCGTTCCGCAACCAGACCGTCGAGGAACTGATCGACGCCTTCCGCAGGGCGGACGAGGAAAAGTCGGTCAACACCGTGATCTTCGGCGGCGCCGGCGACAAGGCGTTCTGCACCGGCGGCGACCAGAAGGTGCATTACTCCGACGACGGCCTGTACGGCCCGCGCGGCATGGTCGGCTTCCCGATCGAGGAACTGCAGACCGCGATCCGCGACTGCCGCAAGGTGGTCATCGCCCGCGTGCAGGGCTTCGCGATCGGCGGCGGCAACGTGTTCTGCACGATCTGCGACCTGACCATCGCCTCCGAGAAGGCGCAGTTCGGCCAGGTCGGCCCGAAGGTCGGCTCGGTCGATCCGGGCTTCGGCACCGCCTACCTCGCGCGCTGCGTCGGCGAGAAGAAGGCGCGCGAGATCTGGTTCCTGTGCCGCCGCTACAAGGCCCAGGAAGCGCTGGAGATGGGTCTCGTGAACAAGGTCGTTCCGCATGACCAGCTCGACGCCGAGTGCGAAGCCTGGGCCGCCGAGATCAATGCGCTGAGCCCGACCGCGATCGCCATCGCCAAGCGCTCGTTCAATGCCGATTCCGAGAACATCCGCGGCATCAGCTTCATGGGCGTGGCCGCGGTGAAGGGCTATTACCAGAGCGAGGAATCCAAGGAAGGCGTCAAGGCCTTCAACGAGAAGCGCAAGCCGGATTTCAAGAAGTACGTCTGATCCGCGCCGTTCCACCCGAACCAGCACCCGCTCCGAACCTGACCATGTTCAACGACGCCAACATCCAGACCGAACTCGACGCCGACGGCATCCTCGTGGCCCGCATCGACATGCAGGGCCGCACGATGAACGTGTTCTCGCGCGCGATGATGGATTCGCTGGACGCGCTGATGAGCTTCGTCAGCAGCGAAGCGGCCGTGAAGGGCGTGGTGCTGACCTCGGGCAAATCGGCCTTCCTTGCCGGTGCCGACCTGGACATGATCCGGGTCTTCACCGAGCGGGCGAAGGTCGATGCGGTGCCGGAACTGAACCAGCTGTTCGGCCACCTTGGCCGGCTGTTCCGGCGGCTGGAGCTGTCGAGCAAGCCGTACGTCGCGGCGATCAACGGCCTGGCGCTCGGCGGCGGCCTGGAAGTGGCGCTGGCCTGCCATGCCCGCGTGGTGCTCGATGACGAGAAGGCCGTGCAGCTGGGCCTGCCGGAAATCAAGCTGGGCCTGCTGCCGGGCGCCGGCGGCACCCAGCGGCTGCCGCGCCTGATCGGCACCGCGAAAGGCCTGCAGATGCTGCTCAGCGGCGATCCGGTCGGCCCGGCCGAAGCGCTGTCGCTGAAGCTGGTCGATGCCGTGGTGCCGGCCGATCAGCTGATTGGCCAGGCGAAGGCGATCGCCCGGTCG
>CAYPJK010000297.1:0-4475 GCA_964411025.1 uncultured Nevskia sp. | reverse complement strand
TCAGCTTCCGAACGGATGGAAGGGATCGGCGTGCAGATTGTCTTCGCTGATGCCGCGCCGACGCAGCAGATGCACGGCGGCATCGATCGCGAACGGAGAGCCGTACAGATTGGCGTGCCAGTTGCCAAGGTGCGGAATGTCGGCCTCCAGCGCTTCGGTCAGCAGACCGCGCCGAAGGCCGCGTTTCAGCGCGCCGTAGGCGACGATCACATGCGAGGCGCGCAGGTTCGGAATCCGTTCCAGCGCTGCGGACAACTCGTCGAGGCAGTAAACCTCCTCGCGCAGCAGGAAGCTCACGTAGACATGGACCGGGTTCTGCAGCTTCGCTGCACCGATGCCGCGCAGGATCGACAGCACCGGCGCCAGGCCAGTGCCAGACGAGGCGACGAGGATCGGGCCTTCGTGCCGGTGCCGCAGCCAGGCGGCCCCGTAGGGCGCCCGCAGACGCATCGCAGTGCCCGGCTGCAGTCGTTCGGAAATGATCTGCCCCGCACTGCCCTGCGGATGGATGCGGATGTGGAAGCGCAGTTCGTCGTCGGTGGGTAGTCCAGCCAGCGAATAGACCCGCGAAAAGCCACGTCCCAGTTCCAGTTCCACGAACTGGCCAGGCGAGAACTGCAGACGGTCGGTATTGGCCAGCCGCAGAAGCCTGACGTTGTGGCCGAGTGATTCGACGCCGAGGACCTGTGTGCGCAGGCGTCGTTGCGGATGGATCACCGGCTCCTGCGCGTCCGGAATCTCGATGGCGCAGTCCTCGGCGGGCGAGCTCTGGCAGGCCAGCAGGTAGCGCGTGCGGAAGCCGAACAACGGCCTCGGTGGCCGCGAGGATTCAACGACGTTGCCGCGCAGCAGCTTGCAGCGGCAGAGGCCACAGCGGCCGTCTTCGCAGCTGTAGGAGATCGCCAGACCTTCGGCCCGCAGCGCCGGCAGGAACTTGTCGCCGGGCTTGATGCTGAGTACCCGGCCGGCGGGTTGGACGAGCACTTCCATCGATCAGGCGCCTCCAGCATTCTGGTCTGAAAACAGGCGGAAGATGAGCCGCCGCAGCCATTGGTTGGCCGGATCGCGATGCAGCCGCGCATTCCAGAAGATGTCGATCGAGACCTCGGGCAACTCGACCGGATGATGAACGAAACCGATCCCGAACGGGCGCCGCAACATCTCCGCGAGACGCAGGGGAATGGTGGCGACCAGATCGGTCGATTCGAGAATGCTGCCAATCGCATTGAAGTGCGGCACGGTCGCCCGGATGCGCCGCTCGATACCCTTGCGCTCCATCAAGCGATCGATCTCACCATGTCCGGTGCCCGGCGACACGACCACGTGCTCGGATCCGGTGAAGTCGGCGAGGGTGACGGTGGTCTGCTTGGCCAGCGGATGCTCGCGACGAAAGGCCAGTACATAGTTCTGCCGGAACAGCCGCTGCCTGAAGAAGCTGCCCTGCAGCTGCGGCAGCAGGCCGATCGCAATATCGATCCGGCCGGCTTCCATATCGTCCTTCAGGGTCGAGGTCAGGCTGCGGGCGACGTTGATACGCACGCCTGGTGCCTGCTGGCAGACCTGGGTCAGCAACGGCGGCAGGAAGAACATCTCGCCAAGATCGATCAGGCCGAGCACGAACTCGCGTTGCGCGCTTGCCGGATCGAAGTGCACCTGCTGGTTCATCGCCGCACGGATCGAGTCCATCGCGTAGGCGATCGGCTCGGCAATCTGCTCGGCCAGCGGCGTCGGCAGCATGCCCTGCGCGGTGCGCAGAAACAGTTCATCCCCCAGCAGGCTGCGCAGACGCTTGAGGGCGTTGCTGACGGCGGGCTGCGACACGCCGAGCGATTCGGCTGCGCTGGATACCCTGCGCTCGATCATCAGCTGATGAAAGACCCGCAGGAGGTTCAGATCAAGGTCATTAAGATTCATCGGTCTGGCAATCGAAGGATACGCTTGTCGTCGTCCCGATCAGGAACGCCCTTGCGTCGCAATGTGAGCAAGGCTTTTGGATGTCAGCTTCGCGCGACCGCAGCCCTCAGTGTCCCCTGATATGCAAGCGTTGATCATTCAGCACGATGATGCCGTTCATCATCATGGTCCTATTGAAGGGATAACTGGAGTTGCCGATGCTATGAGGAGACCGGCACCCGCAGAATTCTGTCATGGACCGCACCGCGAATCATTTGATCCGCGCGAGGCGTGCAGATGATCGCAATCGGTGTGCGCCTTATCAAATGAGTCCCTGACCTTGCAGATCACGACCGCAGTCTCCCAACTGGTTGCAGACCATGTCCGCTGAAGGCGGCGCGGCCGGCTATCGCATCCAGTTCGCTGAAGGCGGACCGGAGTTCGCCTGCATGCCGGGTGACACCATGCTTCGCGCTGCTCTGCGGAGCGGCGTGAGCTTGCCGTACGAGTGCGCCTCCGGCGGCTGCGGCGCCTGCCGTGTTCAGCTCAAGAGCGGTGAGGTCGAAGACCTGTGGCCGCAGGCCCCGGGATTGCCGACGCGCAGTCGCGATCGCGGTTATCGCTTGGCCTGCCAGGTTCGCCCGCATTCGGATTGCACGATTGCCGTGCGTTTGCCTGCAGCCACCGAGCCGTCGGTGCGGCCTCGCCGGCAGCGCGCAAAGCTGCTCTCGCGCGAGACGCTGACGGCAGACATGGCGCAGTTCTCGTTCGTGGCCGCCGAGGCAGCCGAATTTCTGCCGGGCCAGTTCGCGCTGCTGAGTCTGCCGGGTGTCACCGGTGATCGCGCGTACTCGATGTGCAATCTCGCCAACGAGCACGGCGAATGGCGTTTCACGATCAAGCAGATGGTGAACGGCGCCGGCGGCAAGGTGTTGTTCGACAACATGAAGGTCGGCGACGAGATCGTCCTCGATGGTCCGTACGGCCTGTCATACCTGCGCGCCAACAGCCCCCGGAACATCGTCTGCATTGCTGGCGGATCGGGCCTGTCGCCGGTGCTGTCGATCCTCGCCGGCGCAGTCCGTAGCGGCCACGCCGATCGGAAAATGACGCTGTTCTTCGGCGGCCGCCGGCCTGCCGACCTGTGCGCTGATCACCTGATTGCGCGCGACGAATTGCTCAATGCGCGCTTGACGCGGCATTACGCCATTTCGGATCTCGAAAATTCCGAGGGCTGGAACGGCGAGCGCGGCTTCATTCACGAGGTTGCGCGCCGCCATATCGAGGCGGGCGGCGATCCGGCGGGCAACGACTACTACTTCTGCGGCCCACCACCAATGACCGACGCGGTGCAGCGGATGCTGCTGGAGCTAAAGGTTCCGGTGAACCAGATCTTCTACGATCGTTTCGTGTGATCGAGTGGCGGCACGCGTAAACGTGCCGGCCCAAAGGTGAGGAAGTTGACGGGTGGCTTCACAGCCACCCGTTCTCGTTTAAGCAGGGCGATTGCGTGGTGGGTGTCTGAAGCAGCACGTCTTGACGCCTCACCTGGTACTGTCGCTTACCCGGTGTTCTACGGAATGTTCCATCCGGCCGCACGATCAGGCCCTGACTTGTTCGTCGGCGCTTGCACTTCCTGACTGCACAAGCTGAGTCGATTGCTGCAGCCGCCACGGGCGACGATCGCTGCGCGATTAGCCGTTCGTGACGGCCAAGGTGTCGTGCGGGCAAACGACTCCCTATTGAATCGGGTTGCCTGATGGCAAGCGCGCGATGGCTTTGCGCCACAAACGATGATGTGATCTCCGGCGGGCGACGACATGCCCGGAAAATGCGGGTGATCCTTGGTTGAGGCCGTCGATCACCGCATGCCGATCGGCCGACCCCAAACGACAAAGCCCGGCCCCACATTGGCAGTGGGGCCGGGCTGTTGCCTGCAGCGTCGTCTGTTAGAGCCCGAGCGACGCGCGGAACGTTGCAGTGGCCTGCTTTGCCGCCTCGGCGGCTGCCGGAGACTCGGCCAGCGCGCTGGTGTAGGCATCGATTGCGGCGTCCGCGAGCGGCGTCCACTTGGCGATCCAGCCACGGATCACGTCGGCATTGCCTTCGGTTTCCATCGCCAGCTTGACCAACGATGCTGCCCAGCGCCGGTGACGGGTAGCGTCGATCAGTTCGGCATCGGCCAGCAGGCTCATCACCAGGTCGCCATTGCGGCGGCCGATGTTGCCCAGCAGGCGCAGCATGCCTTCTTCGATCGCCGGCTTGGCGACCAGATTCAGCGCGACGAAGCACTCGGCCCAGTCATAGGCAATGAGCGTCTTCTCCATCAGCTCGCGGAAGCCCTGCCAAGCGGGGTCCTGCTCCCAGTACTGGCGTTCATCCTTGCCGAAACCCTTGTCGGCAAACGTGCCTTCCAGTTCCTTGGTGCGGTAAGCGATGTGGCTCAGCCAGCGGAACGAGTCCATCGCCTGGAACGAGGCGCAGTTCTCGATGGTGCTGGCCGGCGCCATCTGAGCCAGGTAAGCGGATGCCATCTGCACGGTGTGCAGCAGGTAGCGACCCGGCGTGTAGAGACGGGCGCG
>CAYPJK010000296.1:0-4498 GCA_964411025.1 uncultured Nevskia sp. | reverse complement strand
GATCGGCGACATCGGCCTGATCGTCACCGCCATCCTCGGCGCCGTGTTCTTCACCATCCTGCTGGTCACCGGCAACACCATGAGCCAGGCCGTGCGCGAACGGATTCCGGAATTCGCGGTGCTGAAGACGCTCGGCTTCAGCGATGCCCGGGTCACCGCGCTGGTGCTCGCCGAAGCCTTCGCGCTGTGCCTGATCGGCGGGCTGGTCGGCATGGTGCTGGCCGTCGGCGCCGCCAAGGTGGTCAGCGGCCTGCTCAACGGCTCGCCGGTGGTGGTGCAGCCGGTGGTCTGGCTGCAGGCACTGGTGACCATGGTGCTGCTGGCGGTTGCCGTCGGGATTTTCCCGGCGCTGCGCGCGCGGCGGCTGCAGATCGTCGATGCGCTGGCCGGGAGATAAGCGATGAAATTCCTGCGCCAGACCGGGCAGCTGATCCTGATCAACCTGAAGAGCATCCCGGGCCGCTGGGGCGCGACGCTGGTGATCGTCGTCGGCCTGGCCGGCGTGGTCGGCGTGGTCACCGCGCTGCAGTCGATGTCGGCCGGCATGGTCGCCACCCTGCGCGCCACCGGCAGCCCGAACCGCGCCATCGTGCTGAAAGGCGGCTCCAATTCCGAACTGTCGAGCTTCATCACCCGTGACCAGGCCGTGGTGATCGAACAGGCGGAAGCCGTGGCCCGGGGTGACGATGGCCGGCCGCTGGCCTCGGGCGAACTGATCCTGATCGCCGAGCGGCCGCTGCGCCGGTCGAAGACCGACAGCAACGTGTCGATGCGCGCCGTCGGCCCGGCCGGCTTCGCGATGCGCCCGGAAGTGCGGATCGTCGACGGTCGGCCGTTCCGGCCTGGCCTGCAGGAAATCATCGTCGGCGTGAAGGCGCTGGAGCAGTTCATCGGGCTCGAGGTCGGCTCGACGGTGCAGATCCGCGGTTCGCAGTGGACCGTGGTCGGCACGTTCAGCGCCAACGGCGACGCCCACGAATCGGAAATCTGGATCGACATCGAGACCGCCCAGTCGGCGTTCCGCCGCAACGGCTATTCGTCGATGCTCGTGCAGCTGCCGGCCCCCTCGGCCTTCACGCCGTTCAAGGACAGCCTGACAGCCGATCCGCGCCTGCAGGTCGACGTGCTGAACGAGATCGACTACTTCGCCAGCCAGTCGCGCAGCTTCACGCGGGTGATCGGCGTGCTGGTCACCGTGGTCGGCATCATCATGGGCCTCGGCGCCGTGTTCGCCGCGCTCAACACGATGTATTCAGCCGTTGCCGCCCGCACCGTCGAAATCGCCACCTTGCGCGCGCTCGGCTTCAGCGGCCGCGTGGTGGTGATCGCCACCATCGCCGAAGCGATGACCCTGGCCCTGCTCGGCGGCGCGATCGGCGGCCTCGGTGCCTACGCGTTCTTCAACGGCTACACGGTCTCGACCCTCGGTGCCGGCTTCACCCAGGTCGCCTTCAGCTTCCGCGTGACCCCGGGCCTGCTGATCACCGGCATGATCCTGAGCCTGCTGGTCGGCCTGCTCGGCGGCTTCTTCCCGGCACTCCGCGCGGCGCGGATGCCGATTGCGGTGGCGCTGCGCTCAGGCTGAGGCCGCCCGTCCTCCACCCTTCCCTCGCTGCCATGCCCGGACCTTCCCGCCACGGCCTGTTCATCTACGCCGTCGATGCCGAGCGGCTCGCCACGTTCTACGAGGCGCTGCTCGGGCTCAGCCGGGTTCATGCGTCGGCGGAGGTGATCGTGCTCGGCCTGCCGGACAGCGATCTGCAGCTGGTCGTGCATCCGATTCCGCCGGCGATCGCGGCGACCATCGAGATCCGCAGCCCGCCGGTGCCGCGCGAGGATACGGCGCTGAAGTTCTTTTTCACGGTGGCAAGCCTCGACGCTGCCCGCGCGCGGGCGGCCGCGCTGGGCGGCTGCGTCGAGGCGCAGGCCTGGCCCGGCACCGGCTTCGTGATGTGCCGCGGCTGGGACCCGGAAGGCAACATCTACCAGCTGCGCGAGTGCCGCTGACGCCCGGCGCGCATCCAGTGCGGGCGCTGCCGGGCTTTCGCGCGGCAGCCTGCGCTACTCCTCGCCCTGCTTGCCGCTGCGCACGAAGCTCGATACGCGCCCGAACATCGCCACCATGCCCAGCGCACCGGCCAGCACCGTGTTCAGCGTCGTGAAGGCATCGCTGAAGCTGTACGAGAACCAGGCGATCAGCAGCACCAGCAGCAGGTAGAACGGCATCCGCACGCGCCGCCAGGTGCCGGCTTCGAAGCCGAGCGTCCACTGCGCGTAGCGGCTGGCCGGCTCGGCCCGCAGCACGAAGCTGCGGAAGGTCGCGCAGACGATGCGCGGCTCCGGTGCCAGCACCGCGAGCCGGCGGGCCAGCAGATCGTCGAGCACGGCGCGGTTCAGCGGATTCGGCAGGAGGCCGCGCGCCAGCTGGTGCAGCGCGATGCGCTCGGCGATCGAGCAGTGCGCCCATTCGCAGCGGAAGTTCGCTTCGACATACGGCATCGCCAGCTGTTCGAGATCGCGCAGGTCGCGCAGCGGCGGCGGTGCGCCGGGTTCGCGCGCCAGCGCGGCATCGAGTGCGGCCTGCAGCGGGCGGCTGATGTCGCCGGTCAGCTCGACCAGGGCCACCAGTTCATCGGCGATCGCGCGGCGCAGATGGCGGTCGTCGACGCGCGCGACCAGCGGCAGCACCGCGTCGGCGCTGCCGTCACCGGCGTGATGGCAGGCGAAGTGGCGGCGCACCGTACGCCAGCGCCGCGCTTCGTCGGCATCGGGGCCGTCGTCCTCGTCCGGGAACAGGCCGGGCTGGCACAGGCGCGGCCACGGCGGTGTCGCCGCGGTCAGCAGCAGCGCTGCGCCAGCGGCGGTGCCGCCGGCCGCCGGCCGGGCGATCTCGCGCTCGATCAGCGTCAGCAGCGCGCGCCGTGACACTGGCAACAGTGCGGCATCGGCAACGCCGACGATCACCAGCGGCGCGGCGACGAAGGCCACCAGCGGTGCGTGGGCCAGCTGTTCCGGGCCGATCACCTGCGCGGACAGCGCCGGTGGCTGCGGGGTACCGGCCGGGCCATCCGGCGCCAGCACGTACCACCAGGCATCGCGCGCCGGAATCAGCCCCGGCAGGCGCTGGCGGACACCGGCGGCGAAATCGGCTCCGAGCGTCGGCAGCGGCGGCAGGTACGGCAGATCAAGCCCCAGCACCCGCCGGGCAACCAGCCGCACCAGCAGATAGACCAGCAGCAGCGCGGCGGCGATCACCAGCGTCATCGCCACGGTGCCGATGGCGCCGTTGCCGGCGTCGTAGAGACGCCGCAGCCGCAGTGGCGCCGGGTACGGCGCGGACAGGCGCAGCGTGGCCATGCCGTCGAAGCGCAACGGGTGCCGGTAGTCCAGCACGGCCCCGCAGGCCGGATTCGCCGTCGATGCCGCGCGACGCTGGAAACGGCCGTCGTCGGGACGCGGCGGGCCGTCCCCGGCCAGCGCCGGCAGCAGCGCACCGAGCACCGGCCAGACCTGCCGGAGCAACCATGACGGCGCGCGGAACGCGGCCGGCGCCGCCGCGCAGTCGTCACGCGGGCCCAGGGTCCAGTCGACACCGAGCGCAGCGACCTGTCCGGCCTGCTGCACCGCCGGCGCCGGGCGGCCGACCATCGCCATGCCGTCGAGCGCGGCGCGCCGGATGTCGCCGGTCAGTGCGGCGATCCGGTGATCGAGACTGCGGCCGGTGGCGACCATCGCCTGGCGCAACTGCGCTTCCTCGACCCTCGGCAGCGCGTTCAGGAAATAGCCGGCCGCCGGCAGCACGGCCAGGGCGATGACGCCCGCCATCACCGCGACGATGTAGCGGTGGCGCATCTCGCGCAGCGTGTCGACCGGCGTCGGCCGCAGGTCGTCGCCGTCCTGCCCCTGCCAGTGGCGTCGGACGCCGGCCGCGGTCCCGTTCGCCTGCCACGGCCGCTGGCTGGACAGCCAGAGCATCGCCCACAGCGTGAGCCCGGCGGTGCCGATGGCAATCACCACGCTCATGGTCAGATCGTCGGTCGCCAGCCACAGCGCCATCTGGCTGACGGACGCGGGCAGCAGCAGCGCCATGCCCAGCCAGAAATAGCGCCGCCGCAGACGCCATTGCGGCCACAGCCATTGCCACAGCTCCAGCTGCCAGCCGGCCAGCGCGCAGGCCGGCACCACCAGCAAGGCGAAGCCCAGCGCCAGCAGGGCCAGCAGCGCGATCAGGCCGATCATCTCGGCCAGCGCGATCAGGCCGGCCCCGACCGCCGGCGCGCTGGCCAAGCCGGCATCGAAGAAGCTGACCGCCATCCACGGCAGGCCGGGAACCGGCTCGACGACGAAGTGATGCCGCCGGCCCCGGTAGTGACCGTCGAGCTGGGCCGGCCGGCGGTCGGTGATCGCCTGCGCCAGCGCCGGGTCTTGGTCGACCTCGTCGAGAAAGTTCTCGTGCAGGCTGGTGTCGTCATCGCTGTGGAACAGCACCGTGCCGGAC
>CAYPJK010000295.1:0-4522 GCA_964411025.1 uncultured Nevskia sp. | reverse complement strand
GCTGAAGGCGCTCGACGGCTTGGAATGGAAGAAGCCGAAGCCGCGCAGCAGCTCCGCCGGCATCAGCTCGCGCAGGGACACGTCGTTGACCAGCATCAGCAGGCGGATCGTCTCGCCGGCCGCTTCGGCGGCGATGCCCATCGGCACGTCGCCGGTGATCACCGCCAGCTCGGCTTCGAAATCGATGCCATGCGCCTCGCTGGCCGCAGGAATCGGATCGCAAGGGGCCAGGAAACTGTCGGAGCCGCCCTGATAGATCAGCGGTTCGGTCCAGAAATCCGGCGGCAGCTCGGCGCCACGGGCGCGGCGCACCAGTTCGACATGATTGACGTAGGCCGAACCGTCGGCCCACTGGTAGGCGCGCGGCAGCGGCGACAGGCAGTCGGCCGGGTTGAAGGCCAGCGTGCCGGCGATCCGGCCCTCGTTCAGCTGGGCCGACAGCAGCGCCAGATCGGGCGCCACGGCATCCCAGTCGTCGAGCGCTTCCTGCAGCGTCTTGATCTGCGGCACCGGGGCGGCGTGAGCCAGGTCGCGGCTGACCACGATCAGCCGGCCGTCGCGGCTACCATCACGCAAGGTCGCGAGTTTCATGATGTTTTTGCCTGTTCGGCGATTCCCGGAATGGGCGGTCTGGCTATTCTAGACCTGCCGTTGACAGGCTCGGGACGCGAACTGTGACGCGCAGCCCACCGCCGTCGGCGTTGGCCACGACCAGTACGCCGCGATGGGCGCGGACGATGCGGTCGACGATCGCCAGCCCCAGTCCGTGGCCGTCGGCGCGGCTGGCATTGGCGCCCCGGAAGAACGGCCGGCCGAGGTTGGCGAGGTCCGCCTCCGGCACGCCGGGGCCGTGGTCGCGGATCACCAGATCGACCGCGCCGGCCGCATCGCCACCGACCGGTTCGAGCGCCACGTCGACCTGTCCGCCGTCAGCGCTGAACTTGATGGCGTTCGACAGCAGGTTGTCGATCGCACGTTCGATCAGGCTGCGGCTGCCACTGAGCAGCGGCTGGGCAGCTGCCGTCACGGTGAGGCCGATGCGCCGGGAATCGGCCTCGACCTGGAACGCCGCCACTCGCGCCTGCACCAGCGGCGCCAGCGCGATCGGCTCCATCGTCATGCCCGGCAGCTCGGCTTCCATCCGCGACAGCGCCAGTGCCTCGCCGATGATCCGGTCGAGCCGGGTGATCTCGGCCTCAGCGCGTTCGAAGTGAGCGGCCGCCGCCCTACCCGGCGTGCGCCGCGCCAGGTCGAGCAGCAGGTGCAATCGGGCCAGCGGCGAGCGCAGTTCGTGCGACACGTCCTGCAGCACGCCGCGCTCGTGGGCGATCAGCGCCTCGATGCGCGCCGCCATGCGATCGAAATCGGCCGCCAGCCGGCCCAGTTCGTCGTCGCGTCGGGCCCACGGCGCACCGACCCGCGCGGCCAGATCGCCGGCCGTCATCCGCCGGGTGGCTTCGCCGATCGCGGCGACCGGTCGGGCGATCGACCGCGCCAGCCACCAGCCAATGACGCCGATCACCAGTGCCGACAGCACGATCTGCACCAGCAGCAGATGCTCGATGGGCGGATGCGGCGGACGCGGTCCCCGGAAGGCGATCAGGTGGCGCTGGACGCCGTCGCTGCCGGTCACCGCTTCGGCGGCCACGACAGTGCCCGGACGCGGCCGCAGCACCACCGAGTCATCGCCCGGCAGCCGTTCGAGCACGCGCCGCGCGAATGGCGGCGGCAGGCGCTGCAGCAGGTTGTCGCGGCCCTGATAGAGCGTGGCGTCGATGCCGTCGCGCAGCTGCCGTTCGCGCCAGTCGTCGAGCGCGGCAGCCCCGCCATCGAGCCAGGCATGGCTGGCACCCGCGGCCAGCTCGGCCCAGTCCGGCTCGCCGCGATAGGCGCGGCGGGCGAAGCGCTCGGTGACCAGCACGCTGACCAGCAGGGTGATGATGTTGGCGGCGACAAACCAGACCAGCAGGCGGCCGTAGAAACCGAGCGCCGGCAGTTTCATGGCGGCAGCACCACGATCAGCTGGTAGCCGGAACCGCGCACGGCGTCGATGCCGGGCGCGTTCGGCGAAGCCTCGGCCAGCTTGCGGCGCAGCCGGCTGATGTGGACATCGACGGCACGGTCGAAGCGCTCGATCTCACGCCCGAGCCCTTCGCGGGTCAGCACCGCCTTGTCGACCACCTGGCCCGGCCGGGTCGCGAGCGCCAGCAGCAGCGAGAATTCGGCTCCGGTCAGTTCCAGCTCGCGGCCGTCGAGGCCGGCGCGGCGGGTCAGCAGATCCAGGTTCAGGCCGCCAAGGCTGATCGGCTCCGGGCTGCTGCCGGCAGCGGCCGGCGCCCGCAGCCGGGCGCGCACGCGGGCCAGCAGTTCGCGCGGCAGGCAGGGCTTGGCGAGGTAGTCGTCGGCGCCCAGTTCCAGGCCGATCACCCGGTCCACCGGCTCGCCGCGCGCCGACAGCATGATCACCGGCAGGCCATGCCGCTGGCGCAGCGCCTTGAGGGTTTCGAGGCCATCGCGCCCCGGCATCATCACGTCGAGGATCAGCAGGTCCGGGCGCGGCAATGTTGCCGAGGCCAGCCGTTCGAGCGCACTGGCGCCGTCGTGCACGGTTTCCACCGTGTAGGACTCATGGCGCAGGTAGTCGGCCAGCAGATCGGCAAGGTCGCGATCATCGTCGGCAATCAGGATGCGGCTGCTCATGGCGCTACTGTCCAAGCCGACCGAAGGCAGCGCAAGCCAGCCGCTGCGGCTTTACCGAACTTAACGGCTGCGCAACGCAACGTGACCGGCGGCGGGCGCTCAATGATGGGGCGGCACGCGGCGATCGACTTCCGACCATCGGAGGCCGCCGCCCCCAATCCCGAGATGTCAACGGAGACAGATGCCATGAAGCTTGAGACCCGATCCACGTTGGCGGCGGCGCTGGCCGCCGGCTTTCTCATCGCCGTACCGCATTTCGCGGCAGCGGAGGCCGATGCGCCACCACCACTGGAGCAGCGCGGCGAATCCGGCGAGCGGCCCCACCGAGGCGGTCCGGGCCACGGCTTCCACGGCCCGCATGCCGGCGGACCGTTCCTGCGGGCGCTGCGTTCGCTGGATCTCAGCGAGGCACAGCGCAGCAGCGTCCGCACGGCGATCCAGGCGAGCGTCGATGCCGAGCGCAGCCAGCACGCAGCAACCCGCGCGCTGCAGCACACGGTGCTGGTGGCGACCCCGGACAGCGCTGACTACGGCGCGCGGGTCAACCAGCTGGCCGAGGCCGAGGCCAATGCCGCGCGCGATCGGGTGCAGCGGGCAGCGGCGCTGAAAGGCGAGCTGTACGCGATGCTGACTGCACCGCAGAAAGCCCGGCTGGCCGAGACACTGAACAACCTGCCGCCACCGCCGGCCCCGGGCCCGCGCCTGGACGGCAAGCCGCCGCGCTGAAGGCGCGGACGCGCCATCGCAGCCTGCGGCCGGTCCGGCAATCCGCCGGTCCGGCCGCAGGGGCTTCACATCCGCGCGAAACGGTCGGCAGCGTCGATCAGGCGCGACAGCGTGCCGTTCTCGCTGGCCGCGTGGCCGGCGTCGGACACCACCTGCAGATCGGCTTCCGGCCAGGCGCGGTGCAGGTCCCAGGCCGATTTCATCGGGCAGACCACGTCGTAACGGCCCTGCACGATGACGCCGGGGATGTTCTTGAGCTTCACCGCGTCTTCGAGCAGCTGGTTCGGCCGCAGGAAGCCGTGGTTGACGAAGTAGTGGCATTCGATCCGCGCGAAGGCTTCGGCGAAATCGTCGCCACCATAGCGGGCGATCATGTCGGTCGACGGAATCAGCTTGGAGGTCGCGCCTTCCCAGATGCTCCAGCTCTTGGCCGCCTCGCGCCGGACCTCGGCGTGTTCGCTGGTCAGGCGGCGGTAGTAGGCGGCTACCAGATCGCCGCGTTCGGCAACCGGAATCGGCGCGATGTAGTGCTCCCAGGCATCCGGATAGATCCAGTTGCAGCCCTCCTGGTAGAACCAGCGGATTTCCTCGTCACGGACCAGGAAGATGCCGCGCAGGATCAGGCCGAGGGTGCGCTGCGGATGGGTTTCGGCATAGGCCAGCGCCAGCGTCGAACCCCAGGAGCCGCCGAACACCACCCAGGCGTCGATGCCGAGGGTGGTGCGGATCAGTTCCATGTCCGCCACCAAATCCCAGGTGCTGTTTTCGCGCAGCTCGGCATACGGCGTGGAACGGCCGCAGCCGCGCTGGTCGAACAGCACGATGCGGTAGCGCTTGGGATCGAAGAACTGCCGATGCCAGGCCTCGCAGCCGCCGCCGGGACCACCGTGCACGAACACCACCGGCTTGCCCTGAGGATTGCCGCTTTCCTCGACGTAGATCTCGTGCAGGCCAGACACCTTGAGGCGTTGCGTACGGTAGGGCTCGATCGGCGGGTATGGCTGGGCCATGAGGTCTCGTGGTTGGGTGCGAGTGAAGTGCATTTAGCTTAACCGAGTGGTTTCGCCTGCCCGGGATAGGGCAGACGTCAGGCGAG
>CAYPJK010000294.1:0-4533 GCA_964411025.1 uncultured Nevskia sp. | reverse complement strand
CCGGCGATGCGCCGCGCGAATCGCGCGAAGCGGAAATCGCCGCCCGGCTGCGCGAGCGCCGCCAGCGGCTGACCGCCGAACGCGACCAGCCGGAGCCGGTGCGGCGCGGCGCGTATCTGGAAGGCGGGAACGTGCGCACCGCGCTGACGGTGGAGCCGCGCGACGGGCATCTGTGCGTGTTCCTGCCGCCGACCGAGTCGATGGAGGACTACCTCGAACTGATCGCGGCGGTCGAGGACGCTGCCGCCGAACTCGACACGCCGGTCCGCATCGAGGGCTATCCGCCGCCGGCAGATCACCGCATCAACGTGCTGAAGGTGACGCCGGACCCCGGCGTGATCGAGGTCAACATCCATCCGTCGCACTCGTGGGAAGAGCTGCGCGAAACGACGCTCACGGTCTACGAGGAGGCGCGGCAGGCGCGGCTCGCCACCGAGAAGTTCCTGATCGACGGCCGTGCCGTCGGCACCGGCGGCGGCAACCATTTCGTCGTGGGCGGCGCCACCCCGGCCGATTCGCCGTTCCTGCGCCGCCCGGACGTGCTCGGCTCGCTGATCCGCTACTGGCAGAACCATCCGTCCCTGAGCTATTTCTTTTCCGGCCTTTTCATCGGTTCCACCAGCCAGCATCCGCGCATCGACGAAGCGCAGGACAACGCGCTGTACGAGCTGGAAATCGCGCTCAGCCAGCTGCCGAAGCAGGGCTACACGGTGCCGCTGTGGATGGTCGATCGCACCCTGCGCAACCTGCTCGTCGACCTGACCGGCAACACGCACCGCACCGAAATCTCGATCGACAAGCTGTACTCGCCGGACGGTCCGACCGGCCGCCTGGGGCTGGTCGAGTTCCGCGCCTTCGAAATGCCGCCGCACGCGCGGATGAGCCTGGCCCAGCAGCTGCTGCTGCGCAGCCTGATCGCCTGGTTCTGGGAGCAGCCGTACGAGCGGCCGCTGGTGCGCTGGGGCACCCAGCTGCACGACCAGTTCATGCTGCCGCACTATGCCTGGGCTGATCTCGGCGAAGTGATCGCCGATCTCAATCGCGCCAACTTCCCGTTCCAGCTCGACTGGTTCGCGCCGCACTTCGAGTTCCGCTTCCCGCGTCACGGCGCGATCCGTCACGGCGGCGTCGAAGTCGAGATTCGCCATGCGCTGGAACCCTGGCCGGTGCTCGGCGAGGAGAACGCGGTGGGCGGCACCGCGCGCTATGTCGATTCGTCGATGGAGCGGCTGCAGGTGCGGGTCACCGGGCTTACCGAGGGCCGTCATTTCGTCACGGCCGGCGGTCGCCGCCTGCCGCTGAAGAGCACCGGCGTGAAGGGCGAATACGTGGCCGGCCTGCGCTATCGCGCCTGGCATCCGCCGTCGGCGCTGCATCCGTCGATCGGCGTCCATACGCCGCTGGTGTTCGATCTGTACGACACCTGGAACAAGCGTGCGGTAGCCGGTTGCACCTACCACGTCGCCCATCCGGCGGGCCGCAACTACGACACCTTCCCGGTCAACGCCTACGAGGCCGAAGCGCGCTTCCTGAGCCGCTTCGTGCCGTTCGGCCACACGCCGAACAGCTACTGGCCAGCGGAGGAGAAGGTCAACCCGGACTACCCGCACACGCTCGACCTGCGGCGGCCGATCGGTCTCTGAGGCACCGGTTGCGCCGGCTGCGGCGCGGCCGGCAGACCGCTGACGGGACGGGTGTCGGCAGCGCGCGATTACACTGCGCGCATGCCGCTTTCATCTTCCCGCCCGCCCGACCATCCGTCCGCCGGTCGGCTTCGCCGCGTGATCGACCTGCTGCTGCCGGCGCCGCTGTCGATCAGCGGCCGGGAACGGGCGAGGATCGTTGTCGGCGCCTTGCTGGGCGTCGGCCTTGCCGCCGGCCTAAGCCAGTGGCTGGCCGCCCGCTTCGGGTTTGATGGCGCCTGGATGGTCGCCTCGCTCGGCGCATCGGCAGTGCTGGTGTTCGCCGCCCCCGCCGGCCCGATGGCCCAGCCCTGGGCCGTGGTGGCCGGCAACACGCTGTCCGCGTTGGTCGGCATCGCCTGCGTGCAGCTGATCGACGCGCCGGCCTTCGTGGTCGCCGCCGCAGCGGCCAGCCTGTCGATCGCGGCGATGTTCAGCCTGCGCTGCCTGCATCCACCCGGCGGTGCGGTCGCGCTGACCACGGTGCTGCTGGGCGTCGGCGATGTCCGCTTCGCGCTCTTCCCGGTCGCCGCCAACAGCCTGCTGCTGGTGATGTCGGGCATGGCTTTCCACCGCTTCACCGGGCGCCGCTACCCGCATGGCCAGCGGCCGGCTGCGCCACTGCAGGCAACGGTCGGCGAAGTGCCATCGCGTTTCAGTTCGGCCGATTTCGACCAGGCGCTGGCGCGTTACAACGAGGTGCTCGATGTCAGCCGCGACGATCTGGAAAATCTGCTGCGCCAGACCGAGCTGAACGCCTACCAGCGCATGTTCGGCGGGCTGCGCTGCGCCGACGTGATGAGCCGCGAGCCGGTCACCGTGCCATTCGGCGAAAGCCTGGAAACAGCCTGGACCTTGATGCGCAGCCGCAGGATCAAGGCGCTGCCGGTGGTCGATCGCAGCGGCCGCATTGCCGGCATCGTCACCCAGGCCGATTTCCTGCGCCACGCCAATCTCGATAGCCGCGACGGCCTTGGCGAGCGGGTGCGCGGCCTGGTTCGCGGCAGCGGCACCCTGGCCTCGTCAAAGCCGGAAGTGGTCGGCCAGATCATGACCCGCCGGGTCCGCGTGGCCCGCGTTCTCCGAGGACGATCACCACCACCTGCCGGTGGTCGACGGCGATGGCCGCCTGGTCGGCATCCTGACCCAGTCGGATTTCGTGCGGGCGCTGGCGCGGGTCGTGGAACCGGAGCGCGCGCCGGCCTAGCGCCGGCCCGGCCGGTGGCGCGCAGCGCTTACTTCTTCAGCAGCGACTTCAGGTCGGCAAACGGATTGCCGGTCGACACCTTGTCCTTGGCGTTGCCGACGGCGGTCTTGTCGATGTAGCGCTGGTGCTCGTTGTCGTGGCAGTACAGGCACAGCAGTTCCCAGTTGCTGCCATCCGACGGGTTGTCGTCGTGGTTGTGGTTGCGGTGATGGACCGTCAGCTCGCGCAGGTTGGCGCGATCAAACGTCCGGGCGCAGCGGCCGCAGACCCAGGGATACAGCTTCAGCGCCTGCTCGCGGTAGCCGAGTTCGCGCTGTTCGGCATTGCGCCGGGTGTCGATGATGATCTGGTCGAGTTTCGACCGGTCAGGCGTCTTGTTCGTGCTCATGGCCGGCAGTCTACGCAATGAAAAAGGCCGCCACGACGGGCGGCCTTCTGGGGCGCTCGAAGCGGCGACGCTTCAGCGCATCATCCGCTTCATGTTCGAGCTCACCAGCGGCTGGTAGGCCGAACCGAGCATGCGCACCACCACGTCCATCGTCTTGGCGTCCGGGCCGACGACGACACGGCGCGAATTCTTCTCGACCGCTTTCAGGATCGTCCGCGCCGCCTTGTTGGCGGTGGTGATGTTGAGCAGCTTGTCGAACTTCTCGCGCGCCGTCTCGGCGCTGACGCCCATCAGCTTTTCCACGCCGTCGCCGATGCGGGCATTGGCGTTGATCGCCGTGCGGATGCCGCCCGGATGGACACAGGTGGCCGACACGCCACAGTTCATCAGGTCAAGCTCGATGCGAAGGCTTTCGGTGTAGCCGCGCACCGCGAACTTGGTGGCCGAGTACGCACCGGTGCCCGGCGTGCCGATCAGGCCGAACAGGCTGGAGGTATTGATGATGTGGCCGTCGCCGCTGACCTTCAGATACGGCAGGAACGCCTGGCTACCGTAGACAACCCCCCAGAAGTTGATGCCGACGATCCACTCGAAATCCTTCTGGCTGATCGTTTCCAGCGGCGAGTTCAGCGCCACGCCGGCGTTGTTGAAGATCAGGTTGACGCCGCCGTGATCCTTGGCGGTCTGCTCGGCCCAGGCGTAGACCGCGTCGCGGTTCGACACGTCGAGCTTCTGCGTGGTGACCTTGGCGCCCTTCTCGCGCGCCAGCGCTGCGGTTTCCTCCAGGCCTTTCAGATTGACGTCCGACAGGCTCAGGGCGCAGCCGCGCGATGCCAGCTCCACCGCCAGTTCGCGACCCATGCCCGAGGCCGCACCGGTGATCGCCGCAACCTTGTTCGCAAATGATTTCATCGTCTTTCTCGTTGTTCTGGTGAAGTGAGGATTCAGGCGGCAACCGCTTCGGCAGCGGTTTCCAGCTGGTACTGATCGGCCTTGAAGCGGCGCGTCTTGCCACGGTAGACGAAGGTGAAGCCCGGCCACAGCGTGGTGTTCTTGCCATTGGCGTCGACGTACCAGCTCTTGCAGCCGGACGTCCAGACGGTCTTGGTCAGCTTGCCCTGGATCCCCTTGTTGAAGCGCACCTGGGCGTCCGGCTTGACGTCGACCGCGCGCAGCTGGCGCGCCTTCATCGTTTTCAGCGCATCCATCACGTAGGCAACCTGCGACTCGATCATGAACACCATCGAGTTGTGGCC
>CAYPJK010000293.1:0-4546 GCA_964411025.1 uncultured Nevskia sp. | reverse complement strand
ATGCCGCGTTCGACTGGGCCAAGGGCCAGCAGCTGCTGACGCCGGCGCTGATCGAGGCGCGCGCCCGGCGCGTCGCCGGAAACGGCTACGGCGCGCTGGCCAAGGTGATCGCTACGCCGCTGGCGGCGGACGTGCGCGACCGGATCAGTCAGTGGGCGGCGCTGATCGACACGCCACAGAAGGCCGTCGACACGCTGATTGCCGATCCGGCGAAACCGGTCGATGACGAAGCCCTGCTCGACGGCTGGCAGCGCTACGCCCGCAAGGACCCGGAAGCCGCCGCCGCGCGGTTCGCCGCGCTGCGCGAGGCGCGCCAGCTCGATACCACCGCCGCCAGCCGCTACGCCCGGGCGCTGGCGCTGGGGCTGGCCTGGAGCCGCAAGCCGGCGGCGCTCGACTGGTTTGCGAAGTCGCTGCCGGCCGATGTCGATGTCGTGACCGCCGAATGGTGGGCGCGTGCCGCGCTCTGGAGCGGCGACTGGCCGCAGGTGACGCGGGCCATCGCGCTGCTGCCGGAGGCCAGCCGCAGCGAGCAGCGCTGGCGCTACTGGTCGGCGCGGGCGGCGGCGGCGGGCGGCGACGAAACCGCCAAGGCGCAGCTGGCGACGCTGGCTGGCGAAGATGGCTGGTACCCGGCGCTGGCGGCGGCCCAGGCAGGCGCGTCCTACGCGCCGCATCCGCAGCCGCTCGGCATCGACGAAGCGCGGATCGCCCGGCTTGACGCGTTGCCCGGCTTCATCCGCGCGCGCGAACTGTTCCGGGTCGCGCAGCGCACGCCGGCATCGGTGGAGTTTGCGGTCGCCTACGAATCGCTGGAGGCCGCCGCCCGCCCGCAGGCCGTGTTCCTGCCGATGCGCTGGGGCTGGTACGAGCAGGGCGTGGCGACGGCGTCGCGGCAGAAGATCTTCACCGACTACGCCACGCTCTATCCGCGCCCCTATGACGCGCCGGTCAAGGCGGGTGCCGCGCTGTCCGGCCTGCCGCCGACCTTGATCTACGGGCTGCTGCGCCAGGAAAGCCTGTATCGCGCCGATGCCGTGTCATCGGCCAACGCCTACGGCCTGACCCAGATGCTGATCGAGACCGCCGCCCGCACCGCCCGCAAATGGGCGCGGCCGGTGCCGAACCGCGACGCGCTGTTCGATCCGGCCACCAACGTGCCGCTGGGGGCTGCCCATCTCCGCGATCTGGTCGACCGTTTCGCCGGCCAGGTACCGGTGGCCATCGCCGGCTACAACGCCGGCCCCAATGCCGCTGCCCGCTGGCTGCCGGAACGCCCGCTGCCGGCCGATATCTGGATCGAGAACATTCCGTTCAACGAAACCCGCAACTACGTGCAGCGGGTGTTGTGGCATTCGCTGGTGTTCGCCTGGCTGGCGGCGGATGGCAAGCCGCAGCCGGTGGAACCGTGGCTGGCGCCGATCGCGCAGCCGTCGGTCGTGGCCGGTGACGAAGGCCTGCCGTGATGCGCCGCTACCGCGTGGGTGGCGCCGTGCGCGACCGCCTGTTGAATCGTCCGGTGCTGGAGCACGACTGGGTGGTCACCGGCGCCACGCCGGAAGAGATGGTGGCGCTCGGCTACAAGCCGGTCGGCAAGGATTTCCCGGTGTTCCTGCACCCGCAGACCAAGGAAGAGCACGCGCTGGCGCGCACCGAACGCAAGTCCGGCCGCGGTTACCACGGATTTACCGTCTACGCGGCCCCCGACGTCACGCTTGAACAGGACCTGATCCGCCGGGACCTGACCGTCAACGCGATGGCCGAGGACGAAACCGGCGCGCTGATCGACCCCTACGGCGGCGTCGCCGACCTCGATGCCCGGCTGCTGCGCCACGTGTCGGATGCCTTCGCCGAAGACCCCGTGCGGGTGCTGCGCACGGCCCGCTTCCATTCGCGCTATGCCTATCTCGGGTTTTCAGTCGCGGCCGATACCCTGGCGCTGATGCGCCAGATGGTCGAGGCCGGCGAAGTCGACCACCTGACGCCGGAGCGGGTCTGGAAGGAAACCGAGCGGGCGCTGATGCAGCCGCAGCCGTCGCTGTACTTCACCACCCTGCGCGACTGCGGCGCGCTGGCCCGGCTGATGCCGGAACTGGATGCGCTGTTCGGCGTACCGCAGCCGGCGAAGCACCATCCGGAAATCGATACCGGCCTGCACGTGATGCTGACGCTCGACTGCGCCGCCCGCTGCCATGCACCGCTGACCGTGCGCTATGCCGCGCTGTGCCATGACTTCGGCAAGGCGCTGACGCCGGCAGAAGTCCTGCCCAGCCACTACGGCCACGAGGCCAGCGGCGTGCCCTGCGTCGAAGCTTTCAGCACCCGGCTGAAGGTGCCGGCCGACTGCCGCGAGCTGGCACTGCACGTCTGCCGCGAGCACCTGCTGGTGCACCAGGCGCGCGAACTGACGCCGGGCACCCTGATGCGGCTTCTGGAACGCCTTGACGCGCTGCGCCGGCCGGCTCGCTTCGAGGAATTCCTGCTCGCCTGCGAATGCGACGCCCGCGGCCGCACCGGCTTCGAGGATCGTGACTATCCGCAGCCGCACTACCTGCGCGAAGCACTGAAACGCGCGCAGGGCGTGCAGGTAGCAGCGGTCACCGCCGACGGCTATGCCGGCGCCGCCATCGGTGCTGAATTGCGGACGCGACGGATCGCGGCGCTGAAGACCTTGCGCGAAACCTGGGCGGTGTAGCGCGGGTGGTCGGTGATGCCGGCATGGCGCGTTGCCATCAGCGGCGCGACATGGGCGGGGAAAGTGCCGATCGCCTTGCGCGCACCCTGCCGTCAATCGTCGGTTCGGAGCTCGATTCTGCAGTGAGCCGACAGCTCGAGCGGTGTCGCCACTCGTATCGCCATGCAACCTTTGCCGTCTCTGATGCGTCGTACCGCCTATCGCTGCGCTTTGCGTGGCACCCGAAATTTTGAGAGGGGAGACCCGTGAAACATAGGATTCTGATGGCATCCGCCGTGGCCCTGATGGCCGGTTGCGGCAAGACCGCCGAAGCGCCGAAGCCGGCGTTGCCGCTGACATCCGGCATCGATGGTCAGTACATCGACGCTGCGGTTCGGCCGCAGGATGACCTGTACCGGCACCTGAACGGCAAGTGGCTCGACAACTACGAGATTCCGGCCGACAAGGCGCGCTATGGCGCGTTTACCAAGCTGTCGGACGAGGCCGAAGCGAACCTGAAGGCGATCGTCGAGAAGGCGAGCGCAACCAGCGGCGCCAAGCCCGGCAGCGAGACGCAGCAGATCGGTGACCTGTACCGGAGCTTCATGGACGAGGCAAAGGTCGAGTCGCGCGGGCTGAAGGGGCTGGAGGATGCGCTGAAAGGCATCGCCGCGATCCCGGACGCCAAGGGCGTGGCGTCGACGATGGCGACGCTGACGATCCTGGGCGTCGGCACGCCGTTCGTGCCGTTCGTGCACCAGGACAACAAGGATTCGACGCGCTACATCGTCGACCTGTATCAGTACGGCCTCGGCTTGCCGGACCGGGATTACTACTTGGCGGATACCGAGAAGTACGTCCAGACCCGCCGCCAGTATCAGGCGCACATCGAGAAGATGCTGACGCTGGCTGGCGATTCCGAGGCGGCGGCGAAGGCGCGGGCGGTGTATGGCTTCGAGGCGGCGCTGGCGAAGATCCAGTGGACGAAGATCGATAACCGCAATCCACAGAAAACGTACAACAAGATCGAGCTGACGCGGCTGGCGGCGCTGGCGCCGGGCTTCGATTTCACGGCCTGGCTGGCTGCGGCTGGCCTCGCCGGCAAGCTGGATTATCTGATCGTTAGCCAGCCGAGCTACCTCACCGGCATGGCGCGGCTGATGGAAACCGTGCCGCTGGCGACCTGGAAGACGTACCTGCAGTGGCGGGTGATCAGCGAGTACGCACCGTACTTGCCGAAGGCGTTCGTGGACGAGAATTTCGCGTTCTACGGGACCGTGCTGCGTGGCATTCCTGAAAATCGGCCGCGCTGGAAGCGGGGTGTGGAACTGGTGGAAGGCGCCGTTGGCGAAGCGCTGGGGAAGCTGTACGTGGCCCAGTATTTTCCGCCGGAGAACAAGGCGCGGATGGAACGGCTGGTCGGCAACCTGCTGGCGGCCTACAAGGGCTCGATCGACACGCTGCCGTGGATGACCGAGGCGACCCGGAAGGAGGCGCGGGCGAAGCTCGACAAGTTCTCGCCGAAGATCGGCTATCCGCTGCGCTGGAAGGATTATTCGAAGCTGGTGATCGTGGCCGATGACCTGGTCGGCAATGTCGCCCGCTCGCGTGCGGTGAGCTACCAGATGGAAGTGTCCAAGCTGGGCAAGCCGATCGACCGCGAGGAGTGGGGCATCACGCCGCAGACGGTGAATGCGTACTACAACCCGGAGAAGAACGAGATCGTGTTCCCGGCGGCGATCCTGCAGCCGCCGTTCTTCGACATCGCGGCGGATGACGCGGCCAACTACGGCGGCATCGGCGCGGTGATCGGACATGAGATCAGCCACGGCTTCGACGACCAGGGCAGCCAGTACGACGGCGACGGCAACC
>CAYPJK010000292.1:0-4572 GCA_964411025.1 uncultured Nevskia sp. | reverse complement strand
GTGAAGCCGGGCATGTACCAGGGCATCTACTCGATCACCAAGGCGGCGGTGATCAACATGACCCAGGCTTTCGCCAAGGAATGCGCGTCCTGGAACGTGCGCTGCAACGCCGTGCTGCCGGGGCTCACCGAAACCAAGTTCGCTTCGGCGCTGACCAAGAACGAGCAGCTGATGAAGCAGGTACTGCCGCAGATTCCGCTGGGCCGCGCGGCCCAGCCGGCGGAAATCGCGCCGGCGATCCTCTATCTGGTGTCGCCGGCATCGAGTTACGTGACCGGCACCACGCTGACGGTCGACGGCGGCCTGATCGGCTGCGGCGGGCTCTGAACCGGACAGCTGCGGCGATGGCGATGGAAATCCCGATCTTCCCGCTCGGCACCGTGCTGTTCCCCGGCGGCCGGCTGCCGCTGCGCATCTTCGAGCCGCGCTACGTGGAGATGACCAAGGCCTGCATCCGCGACAACAGCCTGTTCGGCGTGGCGCTGATCGTCGGTGGCTTCGAGGTCGGCACGCCGGCGGTGCCGGCCAAGGTCGGCTGCACAGCGCGCATCACCGACTGGGAAGTGCCGAACCCCGGCCTGTTCACCCTGAACACGCGTGGCGAAAGCATCTTCCGGCTGATCGACAGACGCACCCAGCCGGATGGCCTGATCATCGGCACCGTCGAACTGATCGACCCTCCCGACCCGACCGGCGTGCCCGAACGCTACGCGCCGCTGCAGCAGCTGCTGGGCGATCTGATCAAGGAGTTGGGCGAAGAGAATTTCGCGCAGCCGACCCGCTTCGACGACGCGGCCTGGGTCGCCAGCCGGCTGGCCGAACTGCTGCCGATTGCGCCCGAGCGCAAGCAGAAGCTGCTGGAGGCGACGCGCCCGCTGGCGATGCTGGCCGATGTCGAAACCCTGCTGCGGCAGCTGCGGGACGATCGCCCATGAACCAGACGCCGCCGCCGGCGCTGCATCCGGTCGAAGCCCAGGTCCGCGCCTGGCTGGAAAGCATCGTCGTCGGCCTGAACCTGTGCCCGTTCGCGGCGCGGCCGTTCCGCGACAACCGGGTGCGGGTACTGGTCAGCGAAGCCCGCAGCGGCGTGGAACTGCTGACCGATCTGCAACTGGAGCTGGCGCGGCTGGCCGATACGCCGCCGGCGACCCTGGAAACGACGCTGATCGCGATCCCGAATTTCCTCGCCGACTTTCTCGACTACAACGATTTCCTTGACGACGTCGATGCCCTGCTCGACCAGTACGAGTGGTCCGGCGAATTCCAGGTAGCCAGCTTCCATCCGCACTACCAGTTCGCCGGCACCTTGCCGACCGAAGCCGGCAACTACACCAACCGCTCGCCGGTGCCGATCCTGCACCTGCTGCGCGAGGACAGCGTGGCAAGCGCGATCGACAGCCACCCGGACCCGGAAGGGATTCCCGAGGCCAACGTCGCCAAGCTGGAGGCGATGAGCCTTGCCGAACGCCGGCGCCTGTTCAGCTTCCTGAAGCCGGGCTGAGGCACTGCCCTGCGTCCTCGCACGGCAACCCTGCGGCTATAGTTCGCAGCGCTGCGCGGCAGCCCTGCCGCCGCTTGTCGAAATCATGTGAATCGCGTGCCGTCACAGGCGCCCGCCGCGCCGGCTGGCACGCGAACCAACGCTGTTCTGCACTTTCTCACCGAACGCATCAGGAGACCCCACGATGACCTCGCTGCCGCCGATCGATCGCACGCCGTCCGCCTACAACTACCAGCTGCTGATCAAGCACCTGCTGACCAGCCCGATCAATCGCGCGTCGAAGAACGAGATCGTCTATCGCGACAAGGCGCGCTTCACCTATCCGCAGTTCGTCGAGCGCGTGCACCGGGCCGCGAACCTCCTGACCGCGCTGGGCGCCAAGCCGGGCATGACGGTGGCGGTGATGGAATGGGACAGCCAGCGCTACCTCGACCTGTACTTCGCGATCCCGATGCTCGGCTGCGTGATGCAGACCGTGAACATCCGCCTGAGCCCGGAGCAGATGCTGTACACGCTGAACCATGCCGCAGCGGACATCGTGCTGGTCAACACCGATTTCGTGCCGGTGCTGGAATCGCTGCTGGACAAGCTGGAAACGGTCAAGCAGTACGTGCTGATCGCCGAGGACGGCCAGCTGCCGGCGTCGAAGATCCCGTTTGCCGGCGAGTACGAAACGCTGCTCGCGCAGGCAACGCCGTGCTTCGATTTCCCGGAGTTCGACGAGAACGCACGGATGTCGACCTTCTACACCTCCGGCACCACCGGGTTGCCGAAGGGCGTCTACTACAGCCATCGCCAGATGATGCTGCACACGCTGGGCGTAGCCTCTACCTTCGGCACCGCGCCGGTGCAGGGGCGCGTGCATCAGGACGACGTCTACATGGCGATCACGCCGATGTTCCACGTCCACGCCTGGGGCATGCCGTACGTGGCGACGATGCTCGGCCTCAAGCAGGTCTACGCCGGCCGCTACACGCCGGACATGCTGCTGCAGCTGATCGCCAAGGAAGGCGTCACGTACTCGCACTGCGTGCCGACCATCCTGCACATGATCCTGAGCCACCCGATGGCCAAGGAAGTGGACCTGTCGCGCTGGAAGGTGCTGATCGGCGGCTCGGCGCTGCCGAAGGGCCTGGCCAAGGCCGCACTCGATCGCGGCATCGACGTCTTCACCGGCTACGGCATGAGCGAGACCGGCCCGCTGCAGATCATCAACCACATCCCCACCGACCAGCTCGGCGGCGACAACGACCATCAGGCATCCCTGCGCGTGCGCACCGGACGCCCAGCGCTGCTGTGCGACGTGCGCGCCGTCGATGCCAACGTCCAGCCGCTGCCGAACGACGGCAAGTCGACCGGCGAGATCGTGTTCCGCTCAATCTGGACCACCCAGGGCTACTACAAGAACCCGGCGGCGTCCGAGGAACTCTGGCAGGGCGGCTGGATGCACTCGGGCGACATCGGCAGCTTCGGCGACGACGGCGTGCTGGTGATCTCCGATCGCGTCAAGGACGTGATCAAGACCGGCGGCGAATGGGTGTCGTCGCTGGATCTGGAAAACCTGATCTCCGCGCATCCCTGTGTCAGCGAAGTCGCAGTCATCGGCATCAAGGACCCGAAGTGGGGCGAGCGCCCGGTGGCGCTGATCGTGCTCAAGGCCGGCGAAACCGGCGACGAAGCCGAGATCAAGCGCTACATGATGACCTTCGCCGACAAGGGCGTGATCTCCAAGTACGGCGTGCCGGAACGCGTGCTGTTCGTCGAAGCGCTGGACAAGACCAGCGTTGGCAAGCTCGACAAGAAAGTGCTGCGCGTGAAGTACGCGGAGGCTGGCGCGGCCTGAACACGGCCCCTGGCTGACGACATTCGCCCTGCAGCGGTCATGCCGCTGCAGGGCGAATGTGTTTCAGGCGCTGGGCATGGCGATCGTCATTGCGGGCTGCCGCACAGCGTATAGGCGCCCGGCGCCGCGGTGGCGCGGATGCCCCAGCGGTAGGTAGCGCCGGCGGCGCCGGTGAAGCTGATGCGTTCGGCCGAGGTGCCGGCGGCATCCGAGCGGGCGACGATGCTCCAGGCGCTGCCGCTCTTGCGCTGCAGGTACAGGTCGAGGTTGCTGGCATCGGCACCGCTCAGGCTGCCTTCGATCGGCCCTGCGGCGCCAAGCGTGAAGCCAAGCTCGCTGGGCTGAGCGGTCAGTGCGCCCTTCGTGGCCAGTTCACCCTGGTAGGCGAGGAAGCCCGCCGGGCACAGCGGCGGCGGTGGCGGGTCGATGATGATGCCGGCCTGCACGTAGGCGACGGCCGCCGCCGCGTCGACGATGCCGCTGCCGCAGCCGGAACAGGCCGCCGGGAAGGCGCGGGCCGTGGTGGTCAGCGCGGTCTTCACCTCGTCCGGCGTGATCGACGGCTTGACGCTGTAGAGCAGTGCCACCACGCCGGCCACATGTGGCGTGGCCATGCTGGTGCCCTGGTAGAACGCGTAGGCGTCGGCACCGGGGCCCTTGGTGCCGGCGTTCAGGGTCGACAGCACGCCGTTGCCGGCCGCCCGGCTATCACCGCCGGGCGCTGCCAGCGTCACCACGGTGCCAAAGTTCGAGTAGCTGGCACGGCCACCGTTGCGGCCGACTGCCGCCACCGTGATCACGCCGGGGCAGTTCGACGGCGTGTGGTTGTTGGCGTTGCCGTTGTCGTTGCCGGCCGCCACCACCACGGTGGTGCCGCGGCTGATCGCGCCCTGGATCGCCAGCCGCGTGGTGTTGTCGCAGGCACCGGAGCCGCCCAGGCTCATGTTGATGACCTGCGCCTTGTTCGGGTTGGCGGGCACGCCGGGCACCGTACCGCCAGAAGCCCAGATGATGCCGTCGGCGATGTCGGAGGTGTAACCGCCGCACTTGCCGAGCCCGCGCACCGGCAGCACCTTGGCGCCATAGGCGACACCGGCCACGCCCAGCGCGTTGTTGCTGACGGCGGCGATGGTGCCGGCGACATGGGTGCCGTGCCAGGAACTGCTGGCCGACAGGTTCAGCCCGCATTCGAAGTTGCGCACCCAGTCACCCGGATCGCGGGCATCGG
>CAYPJK010000291.1:0-4591 GCA_964411025.1 uncultured Nevskia sp. | reverse complement strand
ACGAAGATTTCACGACGATCTCCACGCTGATCACGCCGGTCGGCCTGCTGACCGGCTCGCCGCAGCTGAACGTCATTGACACGGCGACCACCTACCCGGCTGGCCGTCGCGCCGGATTCGTGATCTTCGACCCAGCCGGTGCGCTGCTGACCCTGGACCTGCTGCAGTCGGTGACCATCGTGGCCGCCAACAACGGCGATCCGGTCGATACCGCGACGGTGCCGACCGGCATCTCGCTGGATCTGCTCGGCACGCCGATCCTCGGGGCCGATGGCGCGCGCTTCGTCAGCTTCGTGCCAGCCGCGAACTTCAACGAACTGCGCCTCACCTACCGCGGTGCACTGGCAACCGCCCTGCAGCAGATTGCGGTGGTCCAGGCCTGCGTATCGGTCAACCCCGCCGTGCTGCCGTAATTGCTCCAAGGAAATCTCAGATGAAGCGACTGATCGGCATCACCATGGCGCTCACGCTGGCCGGCGGCCTCGCCGGCTGTGCTGACGACGCCAGCAACCTGATTGGCGGGACCACGTCCGGCACGACGGGCGGCACCACCGGCGGCACGACTTCCGGCACCACGGCAGGCACCACCGGTGGCACCACCTCCGGAACCACCGCGGGCACCACCGGCGGCACGACTTCCGGCACCACGGCGGGCACCACCGGCGGCACCACCTCCGGTGCCACGGGCGGCACGACCGGCGGCAGCACCACCGGGGGCGACATCGGCGGCATCGTCTGCAATCCGACGTCCGACACCTTCCGCCCGATCCGTCTGCCGAACGCGGCAGCCACCGGCCAGACCAATGGCATCTGCATCGGCTGCTCGGTCGGCAATCCGGAAAACACGATCGACGACGATTTCACGACCGTCGCTGCGCTGAACACGCCGGTCGGTCTGCTGACCGGCTCGTCGCAGCTGAACGTCATCGACACCGCCCAGACCTACCCGGCAGGCCGCCGCGCCGGCTTCGTGGTGTTCGACCCGGCCGGCGCGCTGCTGACGCTGAACCTGCTGCAGTCGGTGTCGATCGTCGCCGCCAACAACGGCATGCCGGTCGACATGGCCACCGTGCCGCCGCGTCTTGCGCTGGATCTGCTCGGCACTCGCATCATCGGCAACGAAGACGCGCAGTTCCTGAGCTTCGTGCCGACCGCCGAATTCAACGAGCTGCGGCTGTCGTTCGGTGGCCTGCTCGGCAACGTGCTCGCCCAGCTCGGCGTCGTCCACGCCTGCGTTTCCGTGAATCCTGCCGTACTGCCATGACCGTGATGAAGCGAAATTCGATGAAGCCTTGGATGGTGGTTGCAGCAGCACTGTCGCTGGCCGGTGGCCTGGCGGGCTGCGCCGATGATTCGAGCAATCTCGTTGATCCGGTCGACCCTGTTGATCCGGTCGACCCGGTGGACCCGGTGCCCTGCGTGATCAGCTGCACGCCGAATCCGCCGCCGCCGCCGACCTCGCTCGACGACTGCAACCCGAACAATCCGAACGCGACTTACGCGCCGATCAACAGCAACGTCTCGTCGGTCGACGTCAACACCGAGGGGCTGTGCATCAACTGCCGCGTGGCCTCGCCGACTTCGGCGTTCGACGGCAACCTCAGCACGTTCTCGGTCGAGACGGCTGGCGTTGGCGTGCTCGGCACGATCGGCCTGGCCGGCTACGGCCCGCGTAGCTACGAAACGTCGCCGACGGTGCAGCGCCGCATCGGCTTCTTCGTCGCTTACCCGACCGATTCGGTTGCCGACGTCGCCCTGTTGGCCAATGCCCGTGCTTCCACCGTCGATGTCAATGGTGCTGTCGTGCAGGGGCCCGGTGATCAGACGCTCGACACCGCGTTGAGCCTGCAGCTGCTGGGCATGCCGCTGCTGGAGGGCCAGTCGCTGGCTTTCGTCAGCGTGCCGACCTCGCAGCCGTTCAATGGCACCCGCCTCGACTTCACGCCGACCATTGGCGTGCTGGCCGGTCTCAACGTCATCGAGGCCTGCATTTCGCGCTGAAGTCCGGCAGACGCGTAGCAGCACCGGAAGGCCCGCAGCGATGCGGGCCTTTTTCGTTGCATCGAGTGGCAGCTGCGCGGATCAGGCGGCAGCGTTAGCCGATCCTTGCTGCGGGCCCCTGACGCCTGCGTCCTGCGGCGACTCAGGCGTCCGGTTCGGCGTCGTCCAGCTCGATCAGCGGCGGCGCGGCAGTACCCGGCAGCGATTCGACGCTGCGCAGCTTGCGGCTGATCGCGCGGCTGCGGGTTTCCACCGAGCCCATCGAGTTCTGCACGGTTTCCAGCTGCTTCTTGGCTTTGGCAAGCACGTCACCGAATTTCTCGAACTCGGTCTTGACGCTGCCCAGCACGGTCCAGACCTCGCTTGAGCGCTTCTGGATCGCCAAGGTCCGGAAACCCATCTGCAGGCTGTTCAGCAGCGCGGTCAAGGTGGTGGGCCCGGCCACCGTGACCCGGCACTCGCGCTGCAGCCATTCGCTTAGCGACGGACGCCGGATGACTTCGGCATACAGGCCTTCGGTCGGCAGGAACAGCAGCGCGAAGTCAGTCGTGTGCGGCGGCTCGATGTACTTGTCGCGAATCGATTTCGCTTCCAGCTTGATGCGTGCTTCGAGCTGGCGGCCGGCTTCATCGATGCCGGCGGGATCGGCACGTTCCTGGGCGTCGAGCAGGCGCTCGTAGTCCTCGCGCGGAAACTTGGCGTCGATCGGCAGCCAGACCGGCCCGGCATCATCGGCGCCGGGGAGGCGGATCGCGTACTCCACCGGATCGCGGCTGCCGGGCCGGGTCACCTTGTTCTGCTCGTACTGCTCGGCCACCAGTACCTGCTCCAGCAGGCTGCCGAGCTGCACCTCGCCCCAGATGCCGCGCGTCTTGACGTTCGACAGCACGCGCTTGAGGCCGCCGACGTCCGTGGCCAACGACTGCATCTCGCCGAGGCCGCGCTGCACCTGCTCCAGCCGTTCGGCAACGCGCGAGAACGATTCGCCCAGCCGCTTCTGCAAGGTGTCGTTGAGCTTCTCGTCGACGGTTCGGCGCATCTCGTCGAGCTTGGCGGTGTTGTCGGCCTGGATCGCCGCCAGCCGCGATTCGACCGTGGCACGCAGCTCGTTCATGCGCTGCGCGCTGGTTTCCGCCAGCGTGTTGAACTGGCTGCTCAGCTGTTCGCCAAAGCGGGCCAACGCCTGCGCCTGGCTCTGCTGCTGTTGCTCGCGGGCCGCGCGCGCTTCCGCCTGCTGCGCGGCCTGGCGTTCGTCGGACAGGCGTGACTGCGCTTCGATCTGCTGCGCGAAGGTCGCCAGCTGGGCTGCCAGCTGACGGCCGAGCAGCTCCGCCTGGGCGGTCTGGTTGGCACCAAAGCGGTCGAGTGCGACCGCCAGTTCGCCACGACCCTGAGCGGACTGCGCCGCAGTCTCGCGGCGCGCGGTCGCGGCTTCCTCACGCACGGCGGCTTCGATGCGGCTGCCATCGCGGGCACTGGCATCCAGCGCGGTCCGCAGGCCCCGGATGGCGAGCCAGGCCAGCACGGCGGCCAGGGCGGCGATCAGGGACAGGGCGAGAACAACGAGATCGGCGGTGGTCATCCGGCGATTGTACGGGCCGGGCCTGGCGCTGCCCTGCGCCGATGCGAAGCCTTCAGCCGAACAGGCGCTGCAGGTCGAGCGTCGATAAACCACCGTCGGCCGCGCTGCGCGCCGATTCGAGATGCGCGAACGCCCGCGGCAACAACTGGTGAATGTAGAAGCGCGCCGTTTCCAGCTTGGCGGCGTGGAAAGGATCGGCCGCGCCGGCCTTGGGCAGCGCCAGCACGGCTGCCCGGGCGAACAGATAGCCGAAGCACAGGTGCCCCAGCGCCTGCAGCAGGTCGTAGGCGGCTGCGTCGGCGGCATCGCGATTGCGCTGCTGGGCCTCAGCCAGTTGGCCGACATCCGCCTCGAAGGCATCGGCCAGCCGCCGTACCGGCGCAAACAGCGAGGCCAGTTCCGGCGGCTGCGCCGAATCGCCGAGAAAGCCGCGCATCCGCGCCAGCAGCTTGGCAAGCCGGGCACCGCCGTCGCCCAGGATCTTGCGGCCGACGAGGTCGCGCGCCTGCACGCCATTGGTGCCCTCGTAGATCTGCGCGATACGGACATCGCGCACCCGCTGCTCGATGCCGTGATCGCGCAGGTAGCCGTGGCCGCCCAGCACCTGCAGCGCCAGGTTGGCGTCATCGAACGCGTTGTCGCTGAGGAAGGCCTTGGTCACCGGCGTCAGCAACGCCAGCAGATCGCCCGCATCGGCCCGCTCGGCCGGATCAGGGTGATGGGCTTCCAGGTCGCTGCACAGCGCCATCCAGTAACTGAGCATCCGGCCGCCCTCGATGCGCGCCTTCTGGGTCAGCAGCATCCGGCGCACATCCGGGTGATGGATGATCGGGTCGGCCGGCAGCTCGGGATGCCGAGCACCGCCGGAAGCCCGCATCTGCAGTCGTTCGCGCGCGTAAGCAAGCGCCGCGTCATAGGCCCCCTGATCAAACGCCACGGCCTGCAACCCGACATTCAGCCGCGCGTCAATCATCAGGATGAACATCGCCGCCAATCCCTGGAGCGGCC
>CAYPJK010000290.1:0-4608 GCA_964411025.1 uncultured Nevskia sp. | reverse complement strand
CATGACGATCTCGGACCGTACACCGAGGAGGCGGCCGGCGCCGGATTGGCCAGGCCCAGCGACTGCTCGACCTTGGCGCCAGCCTGCTGCTTGGCGGCGTCCTTCAGATCCTTCTTCCAGTCGGCAAGTGCCGCGCCAGTGGCGGCGACAAACGTCAAAGCAACAAGAACTGCGCGCATCGGGAGGTTCCTGGTCGGTGGTGAAAGGGGGTGCTGGTGTCAGCGGCAGCAGTCTGCGCGGCTATGGCTGAAAGCTGGCTGAATGCACCGATGGTAGCGCGGCCAGATGGTGCGTCGGCGACCGCGGGAGCGGGCGTGGCCGCGATGACGGATTGCCCCCGGCGCGGCACACTCGTGCCTCCATCCCGTCCACCGGAAGCCGCCTGATGTCGATCGCCGCCGATGCGCCGCTGTATCGCCTGTTCCATTCCCCGGGCGCCTGCTCGCTGGCACCGCACATCGTGCTGGAACTGCTGGCCGAGGCGCACGGCGTCCATTACGAGCCGGTGCGGGTGGTGATTGCCGACGGCGCCAACCGCAAGCCGGAGTACCTGGCGATCAATCCGCGAGGCCGGGTGCCGGCGCTGGCCTTCCGCGACGCCGGCGGCGTCGAGCAGATCCTGACCGAATCGACCGCGATCCTGCTGTTCCTGGCCGGCCGCCATCCGGAAGCGGGCCTGGCGCCGACCGATCCGGTCGCCGCGATCCGGATCGTCGAATTTCTCAGCTGGCTGGCCACCACCATGCACCAGACCGGCGTGCGGACCGTGTTTCGGCCCGAGCGCTTCACCACCGGAACCGACAAGGCCGCCCACGAAGGCATCGCCGAGCAGGGCCGGATCACGGTTCGCACCGGCTACGCCGAGCTGGAGGCCAGTCTGGCCGGCCGGCGCTACGCGCTGGGCGAAACCTTCAGCCTGGTCGACGCGATGCTGGTCGTGCATTACCGCTGGGGCAACCGCTGCGGCATCGACATGCGCCACGACTACCCGCGCTTCGCTGCGCTGGTCGACCGCCTGCGGGCGATGCCGGCCGTGGCCCGGGTGATCGCCCGCGTAGGCATCCTGATCGACTGAGCCGCAGCGCTCCTTGCCTCAGCCCTTCCGTTGCGGCCGGTCTGCTCCGCGGTGCCGTCAGCCTTTCGGCTGCGGCCGGTCCGCTTCGGGGTTCCGTCAGCCCTTCGGCTGCGGCACCACGCGCAGGTACGGCTTGAGGGTCTTCCAGCCGTCCGGGAACAGCTTGGCGGCGTCCTCGTTCTTCAGCGCCGGCACGATGATCACGTCCTCGCCGTGCTTCCAGTTCACCGGCGTGGCGACCTTGTGGCGGTCGGTCAGCTGCAGGCTGTCGATGACCCGCAGGATCTCGTCGAAGTTGCGGCCGGTCGAGGCCGGATAGGTCAGGCTCAGGCGCAGCTTCTTGTTCGGGTCGATGACGAACACGCTGCGCACCGTGAAGGTGTCGCTGGCGTTCGGGTGGATCATGTCGTAAAGGTCGGCGACCTTGCGGTCGGCGTCGGCGATCAGCGGAAAGTTCAGCGCCGCGCCCTGGGTTTCCTCGATGTCCTTGGCCCAGCCATGGTGGTCTTCGAGCTTGTCGACCGACAGGCCGATCGCCTTGACATTGCGGCGCTCGAACTCCGGCTTCAGCTTTGCCGTGTAGCCAAGTTCGGTCGTGCAGACCGGCGTGTAGTTCTTCGGATGACTGAACAGCACGCCCCAGGACGTGCCCAGCCAGTCGTGGAAGCGGATCGGGCCTTCGGTGGTCTCGGCAGTGAAGTCCGGGACGATGTCGCCCAGTCGCAAAGTCATGTTCGTTCTCCAGTCTCGTGCAGCGGGATCGCCATGATGCGCGCCCCGGCCGTCCGATCAATGGCCGGGTCGATCACCGTTTTTCATGTCCTTGGAACCTTTTCGGACGGCCCTCGGAAGAGCCGGCCCGGACACTTCAGGCTTCGGCCAGCCCCGCAGCCGGATGGCGGCGCACCAGCTTGGCCGACTTGTAGGCGAAACGCAGCGTCAGCCCGAGCGCGGCCGCCGCCAGCCCCGCTGTCAGCCCCCACCACAGGCCGTCCGGACCCTGCTGGCGCTGGAACGCCAGCCACCACGCCACCGGCATGCCGATGCCCCAGTACGAGACCAGGGTCAGCAGCATCGGCATCCGGGTGTCCTTGAGCCCGCGCAGCGCGCCGTTGGCGGTGGCCTGCACGCCGTCGAACAGCTGGAATGCCGCCGAGATCAGCAGAAAGCCGCCGGCCTGCGCGGCGATCACCGGATCGGCGGTGTAGACGCTGATGATCAGGCCGGTGAACAGCAGCATGATGGCCGCGTTCGACGCAGCATTCAGCGTGCCCAGCCCGAGGCCGACCAGGCCACGCCAGCGCGCGGCGGCGTGGTCGCCGGCGCCGGCGGCGTGGCCGACCCGCACCGTCGTTGCCATGCCGACGCCGAGCGGGATCATGAACACCAGTGACGAGAAATTGATCGCCACCTGGTACGAGGCCACCGTGGCTTCGCCGAAGCGCGCCATCAGCAAGGCCATCAGCACGAACAGGCCACCCTCGGCGGTGATGATCGCGGCAATCGGCAAGCCCAGCCGCAGAATCTCGCGCCCCCCCTCGCCGGCCGCCGCAGACCGGTCGCGCGACGCCTGCATCGCCTCGCGCAGCACCGGAACCTGGCGGTACTGCAGGCCGAGCACGGCCACCATCAGGCCGGTCGCCAGGGTCGAGGCCAGCCCCAGCCCGTTGATGCCGAGCGCTGGCAGGCCGGCGTGGCCGAACACCAGCAGCCAGCCGAACAGCGCGTTGGCAGCCAGTCCTGTCAGTCCGGCGATGACGATCGGCCGGACCTGGCCGAGCCCTTCCGCCGAGAAGCGCAGCACGAACCAGATCGCCGTCATGAAGCCGGCCATCGAGAACCAGCGCAGGAAGCCGATGGCGTCGGCCGTCGTCTCCGGCGACAGGTTCAGCTGGCGCAGCACGGTGGGCCCGGCGAGGTTCAGCAGGCCGGTCCACAGCAGGCCGGCGATCACCCCGAAGCGTTGCGAGCGGCGCAGGAAACCGCCGATCTCGGCCGCCGGCCGCTGCGCGCCGAACAGCTGCGCGGCGATCGGCGAGCAGGCCATCAGCAGGCCCATGAAGAAGATCAGGAACAGGTTGTAGACATTGACCGCCACCGCCACCGCCGCCAGCGCGCGCGGGCCGAGCTGCCCGGCGTAAAGCGTGTCGATGGTGCCCATGCCGACGGCGGCGATCTGCGCGGCGATCAGCGGCAGGGCCAGACGGAGATTGGCTTTCGCTTCGTCGCGAAAGGCCGGTGGAAGAAGACGGGACATGGTTGCATCCGGGTTCCGGGCATGGCCGGGAAGGTGATCTCCCGAGGCAGGGCCGGCGGGAACGGCCGCGCATTGTGCGCTCGCCGAAGGTCGCCTTCCAGCCGCCGGCCACCCGGCCGGCACCGATCGCGCCGCCGACCGAGACAGCGGCCCGCCGCCTGTGCATCATCTGGCGTCCCCGTCGCTCCGCCCCGTCTTGAACCTTCCCGAAACCCAGTTCGCCGCGCTTGGCGATGACCGCGTGGCCTACCAGACGCTCGGGCCGCCGCCCGGCGTCGACGGCCGCGACCTGGTCCACACCACCGGCGTCTGGAGCCACCTCGACATCTTCTGGGAAGAGCCGGCGGCGGCCCGCTCAATGCGCCGGCTGGCGAGCTTCGCGCGGCTGATCCGCTTCGATCGGCGCGGCTGCGGGCTGTCCGACGCCCGGCCGCTCGATGGCGGCTCGATGGTCGACCACTGGTGCGAGGACCTGCTGGCGGTGCTCGACGCCTGCGCGTCCAAGCAGACCGTGCTGATGGGCAACATCGACGCCGGCCCGCTGCTGCTGGAATTCACCCGGCGTCATCCGGACCGGGTGTCCGGGCTGATCTTCGTGTTCACCAGCGCCTGCTTCGCGCAGCGCCCGGACTATCCGCAGGGCCACCCGGCGGAAGTCGGCGAGGCGCTGATCGAGATGATCGCCCAGGGCTGGGGCCGCACCGAATTCGCCGCCCGCTTCGACCCCAGCCAGGCCGACAACCCGACGACCCTGCGCTGGTACACCAAGCTGCACCGGGCCATGGCCAGCCCGCGCGCGGTGGTCGAGAACCTGCAGATCTCGGCCAGCCTCGACGCCCGCCACATCCTGCCGACGGTCACCGTGCCGGCGCTGTCGATGGGCCGCCGCGACCTCGGCATCTTCACGGCCGCCCAGAGCCGCTACATCGCCGATCACATTCCCGGCGCGCGCTATCTGGAATTCCCCGGCAGCGATGCCGACATGCTCTGGGAGAGCAGCGAGGAAATCCACGCCGCCATCGAGGAGTTCATGACCGGCCGCCGGCCCGTGGCCAGCACCGAGCGGGCGCTGGCGACCGTGCTGTTCACCGACATCGTCGATTCGACCAAGCAGCTGGCCCGTCTCGGCGACACCGGCTGGCGCGACCGGCTGGACCAGCACGACCGCACCGTGCGCGCGGCGATCGAGGCCCACGGTGGCCGGCTGGTCGATTCCGCAGGCGACGGCACGCTGGCGATGTTCCCGATGCCGGGGGCGGCGATCGACTGCGCGCAG
>CAYPJK010000289.1:1267-4633 GCA_964411025.1 uncultured Nevskia sp. | reverse complement strand
TACGGCCCCGTTCCCGGAGCAGAAATCCTGGGGGCGCTTGCTGATCTCGATCAGGCGGGCGACGAAGCCGCCGGCCAGCAGGAAGACCAGCATCGGGCCGAGGTAGATCGGCAGAAAATCCCAGCCGCTGGACGCCGCCCGGCCGACGGCGCCATAGAACGTCCACGAGGTGGCGTAGACGCCAAGCGCGAGGCTGTAGGTCCACGGCTTGGCGCGCGGCGTGATCCGCAGCGGCGGCCGGACCCGCGCCTGGCGATCGCCGACCGCGGCGACCGCGAACAGCACGGCGACATAGATCGCCGAGATCAGGAACAGCGACCAGACCTCGAGCATCCTGGCGTCTCCCTCGCCGGACCCGCTGCCGGCAGCTGTCGGCCAGCATAAGCCAGCGACCCGGCCGGTTCAGGTGCCATTGCCGGGCCTGCGACCAAAGTCCGGGGGCGGGATCGCCCCGCTTAGACCAACGTCGCATGGAGGCCGCCGGGCATCGCCGATAGGCTCGTCTCACAGCATCGCGGTACCGACGATGCACGTGCGAGGAGAGACCATGACAACAACAACGAACCCGGCCCGCGATGGCGTCGAAGCGTCGGACGGCGTCACCGTGGCACCGGACATCCTGCGCATCCTGAACAGCGCGGCATTCGCCGAACTGCGCGCCCGCCGGCGGCGCTTCTCGGCGATCCTGACGGTGCTGATGCTGGCGATCTACTACGGCTTCATTCTGGCCATCGCCTTCGCGCCGCACTGGCTGGCGGTGCCGATCGACGGCGTGATCACGGTCGGCATTCCGCTGGGCCTCAGCGTGATCCTGTCGGCGATCGTGCTGACCGGCATCTACGTGCGCCGCGCCAACGGCGAATTCGATGCGCTGACCGCGCAGGCCATCCAGGGCACGCACCCATGAGCCGCACGATCAACCGGACCGCCGCAGCGGCCGCGCTGCTGAGCCCGCTGGCCGCCGTGGCCGCCGCGCTGGAAGGTCAGGCCGTGAAGCAGCCGCTGAACATCACCGCGATCCTGATGTTCCTGGCCTTCGTCGCCGCCACGCTCGGCATCACCTACTGGGCCGCCCGACGCACCCAGTCGCGCGCCGACTTCTACACCGCCGGCGGCGGCATCACAGGCTTCCAGAACGGGCTGGCGATTGCCGGCGACTACATGAGCGCGGCCAGTTTCCTCGGCATCTCGGCGCTGGTGTTCGGGTCCGGCTTCGACGGGCTGATCTACTCGATCGGCTTCCTGGTCGGCTGGCCGGTGATCATGTTCCTGATTGCCGAACGGCTGCGGAACCTCGGCAAGTTCACCTTCGCCGACGTCGCCAGCTACCGCCTCGACCAACTGGCGATCCGCAAGCTGGCGGCTGCCGGCACCCTGATCACCGTGGCCTTCTACCTGATCGCCCAGATGGTCGGCGCGGGCCAGCTGATCAAGCTGCTGTTCGGCCTCGACTATCAACTCGCCGTGGTGCTGGTCGGCGTGCTGATGATCGTCTACGTCACCTTTGGCGGCATGCTGGCAACCACCTGGGTGCAGATCATCAAGGCGATGCTGCTGCTCGGCGGCGCCAGCTTCATGGCGTTCATGGTGATGCGCCACGTCGGCTTCTCGGTGGGAACGCTGTTCGAGCAGGCCACCGCCGCCCACAAGGACGGGCTGGCGATCATGGCGCCCGGCAAGCTGGTCAAGGACCCGGTGTCGGCGATCTCGCTGGGGCTGGCCCTGATGTTCGGCACTGCCGGCCTGCCGCACATCCTGATGCGCTTCTTTACCGTGAAGAACGCCGTGGAAGCCCGCAAGAGCGTGTTCTACGCCACCGGCTTCATCGGCTACTTCTACATTCTGACCTTCATCATCGGCTTCGGCGCCATCGTGCTGGTCGGCACCAACACCTTCTATCTGGACACGGCTTCGCCACAGGGGGGCCTGCGCGGCGGCAGCAACATGGCGGCCATCCACCTCGCCCACGCGGTCGGCGGCGATGTCTTCCTCGGCTTCATCTCGGCGGTGGCCTTCGCGACCATCCTCGCGGTGGTGGCCGGGCTGACGCTGTCCGGCGCCACGGCGGTATCGAACGATCTTTACGCCCACGTGTTCAAGCGCGGCAAGGCCAACGAGCAGGACGAGATCCGGGTGTCGAAGTACGCCACCGTCGCACTCGGCATCCTCGCCATCGTGCTCGGCATCGCCTTCGAAAAGCAGAACGTCGCCTTCATGGTCGGGCTGGCCTTCGCGATCGCCGCCAGCGCCAACTTCCCGATCCTGCTGCTGTCGATGGTCTGGCGCGGCCTGACCACCCGGGGCGCGCTGCTCGGCGGCAGCCTGGGCCTGCTGTCGGCCGTGAGCCTGACGGTGCTCGGCCCGGCCGTCTGGGTGAAGGTGCTCGGCCACGACAGCCCGGTGTTTCCGTACGACGCACCGGCGATCTTCTCGATGAGCCTCGCCTTCGTCGGCTGCTGGCTCGGTTCGGTCACCGACCGAAGTGCCCGCGCCAGGATCGAGAAAGGCCGATACACCGAACAACTGGTCCGCGCCGAAACCGGCTACGGCGCGACCGGCGCAGCCCGCCACTGAATCCGGAATGCCCGCCCACCGGCGGGCCTTTCGCGTTCAGGACGCTCGCCTGCAAGAACCGGGCGCGATGTTTGCTTTAGCGCCGCACCGCCATCAGGGGTGTGCCGCCACTGGCACACTCCGGCCGGAGGAGACACCCCCGCTCAAGGGGCCATGACTACGAGGATGAAAAACGATGAGCAATGACAACTTCCAGTCGGTCCTGACCGAGAACCGCGTATTCCCGCCGTCGGACGCGTTCGTCGCCAAGGCCCGGGTCAATGCCGACCAGCTGAGCGCCCTGCGTGCCGAGGCGGCCGCCGATTTCCGCGCTTTCTGGGGCAAGTTCGCCCGCGAGGAGCTGAGCTGGGAAACGCCGTTCCAGACCGTGCTCGACGACGCCAATGCGCCGAACTACCGCTGGTTCCACGACGGCCGCCTGAATGCCTCGTACAACTGCCTCGACCGCCATCTGGCCAGCAAGGGCGACAAGATCGCCATTCGCTACGAGGGCGAAAAAGGTGACACGCGTAATTACACGTATCGGGAACTGCACACCGAGGTCTGCAAGCTCGCCAATGCGCTGAAGGGCCTGGGCCTGGTCAAGGGCGACCGCGTGGTGCTGTATCTGCCGCATTCCGCCGAAGCCGTGATCGCGATGCAGGCCTGCGCGCGCCTGGGCATCACCCACTCGGTGGTGTTCGGCGGCTTCTCCGCCACGGCGCTGCGTGACCGCATCGAGGACACCGGCGCCCGCGTGGTCATCACCGCCGACGGCAACCAGCGCGGTGGCAACTTCATCGAGCTGAAGAA
>CAYPJK010000289.1:0-1257 GCA_964411025.1 uncultured Nevskia sp. | reverse complement strand
TGACGATGCACTGGCGCTCGGCTGCCCGCTGGTCGAGAAGGTGGTGGTGGCCAAGCGCACCACGCAGACGGTGCCGATGACGGCCGG
Source organism: uncultured Nevskia sp. (assembly GCA_964411025.1). GTDB lineage: Bacteria > Pseudomonadota > Gammaproteobacteria > Nevskiales > Nevskiaceae > Nevskia. The sequence continues at coordinate 1,170 of CAYPJK010000289.1, read as the reverse complement.
CCGCGACCTCTGGTGGCATGAACTGACCGCCGATGTCCCGGCCACCTGCGATCCGGTGTTCGTCGATGCCGAGCACCCGCTGTTCCTGCTCTACACCTCCGGCTCCACCGGCAAGCCGAAAGGCATCCAGCACTGCACCGGCGGCTACCTGCTGGGTGCGATGAAGTCGGCGCAGTGGGTGTTCGACCTGAAGGAAGACGACCTGTTCTGGTGTACGGCGGACGTCGGCTGGATCACCGGCCACTCCTATGTCACCTACGGCCCGCTGGCCAATGGCGCCACGGTGATGATCTACGAAGGCGTGCCGACCGTTCCCGACGCCGGCCGCTTCTGGAAGATCTGCCAGGACCACGGCGTGACCATCTTCTACACCGCGCCGACCGCGATCCGCGCGCTGATGAAGTCCGGCGAAGAGATTCCGAACAAGTACGACCTGTCGCGCTTGCGGCTGCTCGGTTCGGTCGGCGAGCCGATCAATCCGGAAGCCTGGATGTGGTACCACCGGGTGATCGGCAAGGGTGTGCTGCCGATCGTGGATACCTGGTGGCAGACCGAAACCGGCAGCATCATGATGAGCCCGATTCCCGGCGCCACGCCGACCAAGCCGGGCTCCTGCACGCAGCCGCTGCCGGGTCTGTTTGCCGATGTCGTCGACGAGTTGGGCGATCCGGTCAGCGGCAAGACCGCCGGCGGCTACCTGGTGATCACCAAGCCGTGGCCGTCGATGCTGCGCACCATCTGGGGCGACAACGAGCGCTACAAGAAGGCCTACTTCGGCCAGTTCCCGGCCCGCCCGGACGGCTCGCTGCTGTACGTGGCCGGCGACTCCACGCACCGCGACGAGGACGGCTACTACTGGATCCTCGGCCGCGTCGACGACGTGCTGAACGTCTCCGGCCATCGCCTCGGCACGATGGAAGTGGAGTCCGCCCTGGTCAGCCATCCGCGCGTTGCGGAGGCCGCCGTCGTCGGCCGTCCGCACGAGATCAAGGGCGAAGCGGTCTGCGCGTTCGTGATCTGCAAGGGCGCTCGCCCGACCGGCGACGAGGCCGCGAAGCTGATCAAGGAACTGCGCGAGCACGTCGCCAAGGAAATCGGCCCGATCGCCAAGCCGGATGACATCCGTCTGGCCGATGGCCTGCCGAAGACCCGCAGCGGCAAGATCATGCG
>CAYPJK010000288.1:234-4639 GCA_964411025.1 uncultured Nevskia sp. | reverse complement strand
AACGGCTCCGAGTTCGTCGGCATCCAGGAAGTGATGAACATGCTCGAGCAACTCAGCGGCTTCTGGCACTGGTTCATCGTGCTGCTGACGCTGGTCTCGATCGCCGGCTGCCTGTGGCTGCTGTTCGCCAATGCCAAGGCTCCCGGCGGATCGGACACCGGCCACGTCTGGGACGATGACCTGCGCGAGTACAACAACCCGCTGCCGCGCTGGTGGCTGAACCTGTTCGTGCTGACCGTGATGTTCGCCGCCGGCTACCTCGCGTTCTATCCCGGGCTCGGCAACCTGTCCGGCCGGCTCGGCTGGACCTCGCGCGGCCAGATGGAAGCCGACCTCGCCCGCATCACCGCCAGCCGGCATGCGGCGTTCAAGGCGCTGGCTGGCAAGTCGATCCCGGCGCTGGCGCAGGATCCCGCAGCGCTGTCGCTGGGCCGCGCGGTGTTCATGGCCAACTGTGCCGGCTGCCACGGCGCCGATGCCCGGGGCGCGATCGGCTTTCCGAACCTGACCGATGGCGACTGGAAGTTCGGCGGCACGCCGGAGGCCATCGTGGCCAGCATCAGCCACGGCCGCACCGCGATGATGCCGCCGCTGAACGGCACGCTGTCCGCGCAGGAACTGCAGGATCTGGTCGACTTCGTGCCGTTCTGGTCGGACGACACGCTGCCGGCGCGCAAGCGCGAGGCCGGTCTGAAGCAGTTCGCTGCCCGCTGCTCCGGCTGCCACGGCGCCGATGGCCGCGGCCTGACCGCGCTCGGGAGCCCGAACCTGACCGACGACATCTGGCTCTATGGTGGCGGCCGCGAACGGGTTCGGCAGGCCATCCTGTTCGGCCGCAGCGGCCAGATGCCGGCGCACGAGCAACTGCTGGATGCCGACGAGATCCGCGTCGTCGCAGCCTGGGTCTACGGCCAGTCGACCCACGACGGTGCCGCCCGGTGAACGCCAGCCCCCGGGACCTGGCCAGGCGCCCGCGCCTGCTGCGCAGCGCGGTGGTGGTCTGGTCGGCGTTTGTCGGCGCGGTGCTGCTGACGGCCCTGCTGGCGCTGACGCCCGACGCCTGGCTGCTGCCGCCGGTGCACATGCGCGATCAGGCGCTGATGTTCCTCGTGCTGTGGCTGGCGTCGACCGTGCCGGCCGGCTTTGCGACACTGCTGCTGGCGCCACGCAAGGAGGGCTGAACCGTGTCCTGCAACGACAAGGCGGCGTTCGAGCGGCGCCCGGCTGCGGCCAAGCCGGCGGTCACCGAATCGGTGCTGATGTACCAGGCATCGACCAAGATCCAGTCGCGCAGCGCCCACGGCCGCTATGCGCGCCTGCGGGTCCTCGCAACGGTGGCGCTTCTGGGTCTGTACTACCTCCTGCCCTGGCTGAGCTGGCACGGCCAGCCGCTGGTGCTGTTCGATCTGCCCCACCGGCGCTTCCACATCCTCGGCCTGACCCTGGTGCCGCAGGACCTGCTGCTGCTGACCGCCCTGTTGTTGCTGGCAGCGCTGACGCTGTTCCTGTTCACCTCGCTGGCCGGCCGGCTGTGGTGCGGCTACGCCTGTCCGCAGACCGTCTGGACCGAAGCCTTCCTGTGGATCGAGCAGGCCTTCGAAGGCGACCGCCACCAGCGGCTGCGGCTGGACCGTGCGCCTTGGCACCGCGAGAAGCTGCTCAAGCGCGGCGGCAAGCACCTGGCCTGGGCGCTGTTCGGCCTGTTCACGGGCTTGAGCTTCGTCGCCTACTTCGTACCGGCCCGCGAGCTGTTCCCGGCCCTGCTGGCCGGAACCTTGAGCGGCTGGGCGCTGTTCTGGTCGCTGTTCTACGGCTTCGCGACCTGGGGCAATGCCGGCTTCATGCGTGAACAGGTCTGCAAGTACATGTGTCCGTACGCGCGCTTCCAGAGCGCGATGTTCGACCGCGACACCCTGATCATTGCCTACGATGACAAGCGCGGCGAGCCGCGCAAGGACGCGCGCGGCAAGGGCACCGCCGTTGTCGCCGACAGCGGCAGCGCCCGTCGGGCCAGCGGTGGCGACTGCGTGTCCTGCACGCTGTGCGTGCAGGTCTGCCCGGTCGGCATCGATATCCGCGACGGCCTGCAGTACGAGTGCATCGCCTGCGCCGCCTGCATCGACGCCTGCGATTCGGTGATGACCAGCGTCGGCAAGCCGCGCGGCCTGATCCGCTACACCAGCGCCAACCGCGACGCCGGCAAGCCGTTCCGGCTGCTGCGGCCGCGCACGCTCGGCTATGGCGCGGTCTGGCTGGCAGCCTGCGCGGGTTTCATCGCGCTGCTGGCCCTGCATTCGCCCCTGCGCTTCGACGTGCTGCGCGACCGACACGCGCTGTACCGCGAACTGGCCAGCGGCGAGATCGAGAACGTCTATACGCTCAAGCTCACCGACACCGCCGACCAGCCGCGCCGTTACCAGCTCAGCGCCCGCTTTGCCGACGGCGAGGCCCTGGCGATTGCACCGTCGACTTTCACCCACCAGCCGGGCGAAGCCGGCACGACCACCATCGCGCTGCGCGCCGCAGCCCGCGATGACGGGAACCCGTCACGGCGACCGGTGGAAACGGTGGCCATCGAATTGCAGGACCTCGACCAGCCGGGCATCCACGCCCGCCGCAACGCCCGATTCCTGACAGGAGCCCAGCACTGATGAACACCGTCACCCCCGCCCGCCCCCCTGCCGACAACAGCGCCCGCCTCGCGCGCCAGCGGCTGTCGCTGGAAGTGTTCCTGCTGTTCGGCCTGCCGGTGATGTCGATCGCCGCCTGCGCTGTGCTGGCCTTCATCGCCTACGCCCAGGGCTACACCGAAGTGGCCAGCCATCCGGCCGCGGGCGGCGGCGTGGTCGCAGAAGCGTCCCACCACCCCTGAACGCGATCGCAGGCCGGATGTCTGATTGTCGCGCCCGACCGTTGCCGCACTGCCGCCCATGACCCATCGCGACTGGACTGTCTACGACCGCGCCGACCTGCGCCGCGGCTTCGCGCAGCCGCGTGCCGGTGGCTACGAGGTGACGGTGGCGCTCGACGGCCTGCACTGTGCCGCCTGCGCCGCGCGCGCCGAAAAGGCAGTGGCCGCCGGTGCCCGCGACGTCGCCGTCAATGTCGCCACCCGCAGCCTGCGCTTCCGCTATGACCCGGCGGCAACGGCGCTTTCGGGGCTGCTGGCGGCGCTCGATCGCAGCGGCCTCGAGCCGCGCCTGCTGGCCAGCGCCGACGACGGCGACCGCGCCCGCCGCGCGCAGCGCCTGAGCCTGGCGCGGATCGGCGTCGCCACCATCTGTGCGATGCAGGTGATGATGCTGGCCTGGCCCAGCTATTTCGGCATCGACAGCGGCCCGGACATCGAGCCGCTGCTGCGCGCCGCGCAACTGGTGCTGTCGATTCCCGGTGTGCTGTGGGCGGGTTGGCCGTTCCTGTCGGCCGCCTGGCGCAGCCTGCGCGACGGCATGCTGGACATGAATGTTCCGGTTGCGCTGGCGCTGCTGGCCGCGTTCATCGCCTCCGCGGCGAGGACCGCACTCGGCAGCGGCGAGCTGTATTTCGACACCGCGACGATGTTCGTCTGGTTCCTGCTGATCGGCCGGCAGCTGGAAGGCCGCAGCCGCGACAAGGCCCGCGAGCACCTGCGGCTGCTGGCCGGCCGTCGCGCATTGACCGCGCAGCGCCGGGTCGGCCCGGTGGTCGAGACGATCGCGATCGACGCGCTGGCGATCGGCGATGTCGCCATCGTCGCCCCCGGCGACAGCCTGCCTGCCGACGGCCGGCTGCTGGACCAGCCTGCGGAACTGGACGAGGCGCTGCTCAGCGGCGAATCGCGGCCCGTGCTGCATGCGGTCGGGGACACGCTGCTGGCCGGCAGCCTGAACCTCGGCAACCGCGCGCTGGCACTGCAGGTGGAGCGGCTCGGCGACGACACCGTGCTGGCGCAGATCGCCGGCCTGCTCGACAGCGCCGGCCAAGCCAAGCCGCGCGTGCAGCGGATCGCCGACCGCATCGCCGCCCATTTCATCGCGGCGGTGCTGGCGCTGGCCGCCGTCGGCGCGGCGCTGGCGCTGTACCGGGGCGCCGGCGGCGAAGCCGCTTTCGGCATCGCGCTGGCCGTGCTGGTCGCGTCCTGTCCTTGCGCGCTGTCGCTGGCGGTGCCGGTAGCGCTGGCTGCCGGCAGTTCGCGACTGGCCAAGCAGGGCGTGCTGGTTGCCCATGCCGGCGCGCTGAGCGCGCTGGCGGGGATCGATACCGTCCTGTTCGACAAGACCGGCACGCTGACCCGCAACGTGCTGCTGTTGCGGCAGGTGCTGCCGCTAGCGGACGCCGCCTCCGGTCTCGATGCCGACACCGTCACCCGCATCGCTGCGGCGCTGGAACGCGGCAGCCGGCATCCGATCGCCAGTGCTTTCGCCGA
>CAYPJK010000288.1:0-224 GCA_964411025.1 uncultured Nevskia sp. | reverse complement strand
TGGCCTGGCAGTGGGCGACGTCCGCCAGCTTCCCGGCGTCGGGCTCGAAGGCAAGATCGACGGCCGCATCTGCTGGCTCGGTGCGTTTGACGCCAGCCCGGTGGCGATCGCGCTGCCGGCGGCAGCCGAGTTGCGCGCTGACGACACGCTGATCGCGCTGGTCGTCGATGGCGTGCCCGCCGCGCTATTCGTGCTGAGCGCATGCGTCCGCGACGAATCGGCAT
>CAYPJK010000287.1:0-4664 GCA_964411025.1 uncultured Nevskia sp. | reverse complement strand
CGCGCTCACTCGCCGGACCTCGTGGTCCCGCCAGGCTTCCATCTGCGACCAGGCGCCGGTTTCACCGGGTGTCCAGTGTTCGTAGAAGCCGCCGTCCCATCGGATCGTCGGCAGCAGCTTCAGTGCCTCGACCGGAAGGCTGGCTGGCCGCTGTGCCGGTGCCGGAATCCGTTCCGGCGCCGGCAGCGGATCGCGCACCGCCCGGGCACCGGCATTGCGCCAGAACGGCGTGAACACGCGGTAGGGATCACCGCCGCCGGTCTTCACCTCCCACGGTTCGGCGAGCAGCGCGCCATTGTGACTTTCGGCCACGATGCCGGCCTCGCGCAGCGCCGCCTCGATCGCCTTGTCGCGGGCGACGATCGCCGGCTCGTACAGCCGGTTCCAGTGCACGGCGGTGGCGCCGGTCTCGGCGATCAGCCGGCGCAGTTCGGCCAGCGAGTCGGAACCCCGGCGGATCACCAGCGGTGCGCCGAGTTCGGCCAGCCGCGCCGCGTGCGCGCTCAGGCTGTGATGCAGCCACCAGCGGCTGGCCGCGCCCGGCGGCCAGCCCGCTTCTTCAGCCGGCGCGTGGATGTAGACCGGAATGACCCGGGCATGGGTCTGCAGGGCGTGGTGGAGGGCGGGATGGTCCGCGACGCGGAAGTCGCGCCGGAACCAGACGAGGGCTGTGGTCACGGTGGAAGGGCATGGTCAGGATGAAGTCGTGGCACTGGGCAGGCGTGCGCCGCACTGGCCGCAGAACGCGGCGGCCGCGGCAGCCGGCGTGCCGCACTGGGTGCAGAAGCGGGTGGCGGCAGCGGACGGCGGCACGGCTGCCGTCGTCGGCGCACCGGTCAGGGCCTGCTGCACGCCGGCGCCAAGCGCCGGATTGGCGCCCTGCGGCGGGTTGATCTTGTCGAGGATGGCCAGCCGCTGAAGGTCGGTCTGCGAGCCGGGTGCGACGATCGACGACTGGCGCACGCCGAACTCGGCCAGGTGCGCGGACAGCCGCTCGGCTTCGTGCGGCAGGCCGCGGATCGACACCAGGGCGCGGGCCAGATCCGGGCCGAAGCTCACCGAATCGACCTCGGCCACCCACAGCCGCAGGCTCATGTCCTCGACGTTGACGATGTCCTTCTGGGTCTTGACCCGGTCCTGCAGCAGCGTGCCGATCTCGGTGCGGGCGCGCTGGTAGCTGCCGTGGGTTTCCAGCCAGTAGATCCGCGAGGTGAATTCGAAGCGCCGCCACAGGCCGTTGCCGCCGCTGAAGCCGAAGCGGGCGATCAGCAGCAGCGAGCCGCCGATCAGCAGCGCGCCCCACTGCTGGCTGACGCGTGCCGCCTGCAGCAGCAGCCCGGCGCCGACCGCCGAGGCCAGCAGCGAGAAGGCATCGAGCGCCAGCAGCCAGCGGTAGCTGTCGAGCGCCAGGCAGCGGCCGAAGGTCAGCGGCTGCAGGTCGTTCGGCATCGGCTGGGTTTCCTGCAGCGCGTGCCCCTCGAATTCGCCGGCCTGTCCGGCCCCGATCTTCGGCGGCTGGCGGATGTAGACGCGGTTCGGCACCGTTTCGGTCCAGCCGCGCTGCATCTCGCGGTCGAACTCCTGGAACAACTGAGCCGGCGGCGCGTTCATCGACAGGGTCTGCAGCTTCTGCGCCATCGCGATCTGGTTCGGCCGCACCACCTGCGCCACTGCCGCCTTCAGCAGCAGGCCGGCGGCGACCAGCGCGGCAATGAGAATGGTCACCGTCACCGGCACGAACTGCACCGCGCCACCGAGCGGCTGGGCGGACGTGGCGGCCGAACGGCTGAGCAGGATGGGGCCGATCATCGCCGCGATCACCAGCGCGACAATCGTGCGGATCGACAGGCTGCGACCCTTCAGCTGACCCTGGCGCAACGGCAGCAGCACCAGCGCATTGGCCAGCACGAAGTACAGCGCGCCGACCCAGCCGCGCACCGCACCGGACGACACGCCGATCATCGACACCGCAAAGCACAGCAGCAGGAAGGCAAGCCCGGCGGCGTTGTGGAATTCCGCCCGCGCCAGCTGCTGGGTGCGCGGCGGCGAGAACACCAGGTCGCGGACCAGCGAATACAGCACGTTGTCGAGCGCGCCGGTCGGGATCTCGTAGCGGATCGCGTTCTGGCGGATCGTTTCGCGCAAGGTCGCGGCCTGCTCGCTGCCGCCTTCGATGTCGCCCATCAGGTCGGGCGCCAGCCCGGCCGGCTGGCCCCGGCCGAAGAAGAAGCGCAGCTGGCGCAGCGCGGTGATGCCGAACGAAAGGCCGAAACCGAGCAGGATCGCCGCCACGGCGATCGACATCGCCGCCGGCGCCGCATGCGCGGACGACAGCGTGTCACGGGCGATCAGCAGCGCCACCAGCGCCAGGCCGATGCAGATCGACGCCGCGCCGAACAGGAACAGGTTTTCGATCCGGTGCGGGTTCGGAACCTCGAAGCGTGACGACGCGGGGTTGTACTCGTAGCTCACGGCGACCTCCGGCGGGGTGGTGGGAGTGTAGCGGCAGCCGACGCCCGCGCTGCCGGTGCCGGACCGGGGCGGCGATATAATCGCCGCATCCATGAATACTTCCTCTCCGGCCGCTCTGTCGATCGACGGCGTCCGCAAAGCCTACGGCGCCGTGCAGGCGCTGAACGGGCTCCGTTTCGACATCCGCCAGGGCGAGTTCTTCGGCCTGCTCGGGCCGAACGGCGCGGGCAAATCGACCCTGATCTCGATCATTTCCGGGCTGATCCGCGCCGATGAAGGCTCGGTGCGCGTGCTCGGCCACGACACCGTGCGCGACTGGCGCGCTGCCCGCCGCCAGCTCGGGGTGGTGCCGCAGGAACTGGTCTTCGACCCGTTCTTCAAGGTCGTCGATCTGCTGCGCATCCAGGCCGGCTACTACGGCTGCGGCCGCGAAGTCTGGCCGTGGATCGACGAAATGCTGGAGCGGCTGGAACTGGGCAACAAGCGCACGGCGATGATGCGCAGCCTGTCCGGCGGCATGAAGCGCCGCGTGCTGATCGCCCAAGCGCTGGTGCACCGGCCGCCGGTGGTGATCCTCGACGAGCCGACCGCCGGTGTCGATGTCGAGTTGCGGCGCACCTTGTGGCGTTTCATGCGGGACCTGCACAGCCGCGGCACGACCGTGGTGCTGACCACGCACTATCTGGAAGAAGCGCAGGAAATGTGCGAGCGCATCGCCATCGTCAACAAGGGTCAGCTGCGGGTGGTGGAAACCACCGAGGGCCTGCTCAACCGCCATCCGTTCCGCTTCCTGACCCTGAAGCTCGCCGATGACGCGCGGCTGCCGTCGCAACTGGCCGAACTGGTGACCAGCGAAAAGGCCGGCAGCATCGAGCTGAAGCTGGACCGTGAACGCCACCCGATCGCCAGCGTGTTCGCGGCGCTCAAGGCCGGTGGCGTCGAGATCGCCGACGTCGCCACCCGCGAGCCGGATCTGGAAGACATCTTCGTCGAGCTGACCACCCGGTCCGCATCGGGAGTCGCGTCATGAGCCCGAACCAGCTCGGCTTCTACACGCTGCTCAAGAAAGAAGTGATGCGGTTCTGGTCGGTCCTCGGCCAGACCGTCACCGCGCCGGTGCTGACGGCGCTGCTGTACCTGCTGGTGTTCGCGCAGGCGCTGCAGGGCCGGGTCGTGACCGGTTACGAGGGCGTCAGCTACACCCAGTTCCTGTTGCCGGGCCTGGTGATGATGACGGTGCTGCAGAACGCGTTTGCCAACACCTCGTCGTCGCTGGCGCAGTCGAAGGTCAATGGCAACATCGTGTTCCTGCTGATGGCGCCGATCGGGCCGGTCGAGATGTTTCTCGCCTACGTCAGCGCGGCTCTGGTACGGGCGCTGCTGGTGGCGCTGGCGATGCTGCTGGTGGCCGGGCCGCTGGTCGGCCTGCCGGTCGCCCATCCGCTGGCGCTGCTGGCGATGTTCCTGCTCGCCGGTTCGGCGCTGGCGGTGCTTGGCATGATCGCCGGCATCGTGTCGACCAAGTTCGACCATCTGGCGGCGTTCTCCAACTTCATCATCACGCCGCTGTCGTTCCTGTCCGGCGTGTTCTATTCGGTGCACTCGCTGCCGGAGCCGTGGTTCAGCGCCTCGCACCTGAACCCGTTCTTCTACATGATCGACGGCTTCCGATACGGCTTTTTCGGCCATGGCGACGTGTCGATCTGGCTGAGCCTCGGCTGGACCGCCGGCTTCTTCGTACTGATGGCGACGATCTGCCTGTGGATGCTGATCACCGGCTACAAGCTCAGAAAATAAGGATTCGCAGAACATGATGACCAAGGAACAGATCAAGGCCCTGCTCGATGCCGGCCTGCCGGGTGCGACCATCGAGGTGCGCGGCGACGACGGCCAGCACTTCGAGGCCGATGTCAGCTGGAGCGGCTTCGCCGGGATGAGCATGGTCAAGCAGCACCAGGCGGTCTACGCCGCTCTCGGCGGCAAGATGGGCCGCGAGATCCACGCGCTGGCGCTGAAGACGCGCGCCGGTTGAAATCCTGGAGTGCTGCCCCGTCGCAGTCTCCATTTCCGAGTGTTGAATGGACAAGTTCCTGATTGAAGGCAATGGCCCGCTGGAAGGCGTGGTCGAGGCCAGCGGTGCGAAGAACGCGGCGCTGCCGATCCTGTGCGCGGCGCTGCTGATCGACGACGAG
>CAYPJK010000286.1:0-4682 GCA_964411025.1 uncultured Nevskia sp. | reverse complement strand
CGCTGACGTCGCCATTGAGCTCCATCAGCGCCGACAGGCCACTGGCCGTCGGCTTCGGCAGCGATCGGGCGGAGGCGAAATCGCGCAGGTCCGGCTGCGACTTTCGCTGAAGGATGTCGAACACGGCGGTTTCGTCGTCCTCGTCGAGCGCCAGCCGGGAGGCCAGTGCCCGGTAGATGCCGACGTGGCCGAGATCGAGGTGGGCGTCGCCGATGCCAGCGAGGCGCAGCGTGTCGAGCATCAGCTTGAGGATTTCCAGATCGGCCCCGATCGCGCGTTCGCCGAACACTTCGCAGCCGACCTGGCGCGGTGCGCGCGAGCCACCGAGGCTGTCCGGCCGGGTGCGCAGCACGGTGCCGAGGTAGCACAGGCGCACCACCGGCACATCGGCAAAGTGACGGGCGGCAATGCGGGCGGCCTGCGGCGTCATGTCCGAACGCAGGCCGAGCAGCCGACCGCCGACCGGATCGGTGAGCTTGAAGGTCTGGTCTTCCAGGTCGCTGCCGGCGCCGCTGAGCAGGGTGTCGAGGTGCTCGATCAGCGGCGGCAGGATCAGGTCGTAGCCGTGCGCGCGGTAATGGTCGAGCAGCACGCGGCGCAGGCCTTCGACCCGCCAGGCGGTGGTCGGCAGGGCTTCTTCCACGCCATCGGGCAGCATCCAGGGTCGAGTCACGTTCAAGCGTTCCAGGCAATCATCTGCAGCGCCAGCAGTCCGGTCACCATCAGTCCGAGGCCGATGGTGCGCAGCACGCGCTCATGGCTTTCGATCATCCGCTTCCAGGCTTCCTTCATGCCTTGAGGCATCAGGAACAGCACGGCACCTTCCAGCACCAGCACAAGCGCCAGTGCGCGCAATACATCCACCATCATCGGCGCGGGCCACCGCCATCGCCGCTCTGCTTCAGGTATTTGAAGAACTCGCCATCCGGCTCCAGCACCAGCACATCCTTCTGGTCGCGGAAGCTGTCGCGGTAGGCGTTCAGCGCGCGGTAGAAGGCGTAGAACTCCTGGTCGCTGCCATAGGCCTTGGCGGAAATCTCGGCGGTCTTGGCATCACCCTCGCCGCGCAGCTTTTCAGCTTCGCGATAGGCGTCGGCGATCGAGGTCTGGGCGCTGCGATCAGCTTCGGCCTTGATCTTCTCGGCTTCCTCGAAACCGCGGGCGCGCAGGTCTGACGCCACCCGGGTGCGCTCGGCGCGCATCCGCTGGTAGACCGATTCGCTGACCGCGCGCGGCAGGTTGATGCTCTTGATGCGGACGTCGACCAGTTCGATGCCCAGTTCGCTGACCTTCGAGGTCGCCGACTTCTCCAGCGCCGTCATGATCTCGTCGCGCTCGCCGCTGATCGCCTGCTGGATCGTGCGGCTGCCGAACTCGGCCCGCAGGCCCGGGTTGATGATCGCGGCGAGACGGTTCTCGGCGACCAGGTCGTCGCCACCCGTGGCACGGTAGTAGTTGCCGACATCCTTGATCCGCCACTTGACGAAGAAGTCGACCTCAACATTCTTTTTCTCGACGGTCAGGAAGGTTTCGGTCTTGTTGTCGAGCGTCAGCAGGCGGCCGTCGAACTTCTTGACCGATTCGATCATCGGCAGCTTGAAGTGCACGCCCGGCGTGAAGTCGGAACGCTGCACTTCGCCGAACTTGAACAGCAGCGCCTTTTCGCGCTGGTCGACGACGAACACGCTGTTGACGAGCAGCAGGAGACCGGCGATCACCGCCGCCAGAACGAACGTCTGCTTGTTGCTGGTATTCATGGTTTCCAAGGCTCCTTCAGCGGCTGCGATCGCGCGAACGCGCGGCATCGTCGGCGCTGTTGCGGGTCGGCGAACTGCGCTGCGAACTGCCGTTGAAATCGCTGCCCGGATCGGCCGCCGACTTCTGGGCATTGCGCAGCAGCTGCTCCAGCGGCAGGTAGAACGCCGGATTGCCCTTGTCGATGTCGATCAGCACCTTGCTGGTGTTGCCGTAGACCTCGGTCATCGCGTCGTAGTACATGCGCTTGCGGGTGATCTGCGGCGCCTTGCGGTATTCGTCGTAGAGCGCGGTGAAGCGCGCCGCGTCACCCTGGGCACGCGCCACGGTCTGGTCGCGGTAGGCGGTGGCTTCGGCAATCCGGCGCGCCGCTTCGCCACGGGCACGCGGCAGGCGGTCATTGGCGTAGGCCTCGGCCTCGCTCTGCAGGCGCTCCTTGTCCTCGCGTGCCTTGATCGCGTCGGCGAACGCGTCGAGCACCTGATCCGGCGGTTGCGCCTGCTGCAGGTTCACTTCGGTGACGACCAGTCCGGCCTTGTAGTCGTTCAGTCGCTCCTGGAGGCTGGCCTTGATCTGATCCGCGACGGCCTGGCGGCCGTCGGTCAGGATGAAGTCCATCGTCGAGCGACCGACCACTTCGCGCATCGCCGCCTGGGTGGCCTGGCGCAGCGTGTCTTCCGGCTTGCGGATGTTGAACACGAACTCCTCGGCCGATGACACCCGGAACTGCACCGACAGGTCGACGTCGACGATGTTCTCGTCCTGCGTCAGCATCGTCGCCTTCTCGTTGGCCTGGCGCACCTGCGTGAAGCCGACCGCCTCGACGCGCTCGATCGGCCACGTCGCCCAATGCAGGCCGGGGCCGGTGGTGCCGGCGTAGGCACCAAAACGAGTGATCACGGCGCGTTGCTGCTCTTCGACCGTGTAGAAGCTCATGTAGAGCCAGAACGCGGCGAATACCACCAGCAACAGGCCCGCAAAGCCCTTCGGCACGCCGGCATCGCCGCCAGCCGGGCCGCGACTGCCGCCCTTGCCGAACCAGCGCTCCTTGAGCTTTTTCAGCAGGGCATCGAGGTCGGGGGGGCCTTCCTTGCCGCGCTTGCCGCCGGGATTCTGGTTCCACGGATCGCGGCCGGGGCCGGGCTCGTTCCAAGCCATCAGGTGACTACTCCAGTATTGGCGTGCATCGCAAAGGTTCGCAGGCGTGCCGCGGTGACGATGCCCACAAGGGGAAAGAGATATTCCGCGCGTCGTCGATTTTAGTGCACTGACGAATCCGAGGTACGGACCGGCGGCGTGATGTCGGCCTCGCGGCACAGGCGATCCAGGCGTGCAGCCGGAAGCCTGACGACAAGATGGCAATTGCCTTCGTCGTCGATCGATTCGGATTTCACCACGTGCAGCGAGAACAGCTGGGCGCGCAGCTTCGCGGCCCGTGGCGGCAGCACCAGGGTTTCATCGGCGAGGTCCGGGTACAGCCGCCGGGCGATGGCGTCGCGCAGCGCTTCCAGGCCTTCCCCGTTGCGCGCCGACACGAACACCCGCTGCGGCACGCCGTCGGCATCGGTCTCGACATGGGCGGTCTCGCCTTCGCGCAGATCGATCTTGTTGTAGACCTGCAGGCGCGGCACCTCGTCAGCACCGATTTCCTTCAGCACCGCTTCGACCTGTTCGATCCGCGCACCGCGCTCGGGATCGCCGGCATCGACGACATGCAGCAGCAGGTCCGCTTCGCGCGATTCTTCCAGCGTGGCCCGGAACGCCGCGATCAGGTCGTGCGGCAGATCGCGGATGAAACCCACGGTGTCCGCCAGCACGGCGGTCTCGCCGCTTTTCAGTTCGACCCGGCGGACTGTGGTGTCGAGCGTGGCGAACAGCTGGTTCGACGCGAAGGTGGCATCGCCGGTCATCGCATTGAACAGGGTCGATTTGCCCGCGTTGGTGTAGCCGACCAGCGATACCGTCGGGATATCGGACTTGCTGCGGCCGTGGCGGTTCTGCGCGCGGCGGCTCTTGACCGCCTCCAGCTGCTTCTTCAGCGTGTCGACCCGACCGCGCAGCAGGCGGCGGTCGATTTCGAGCTGCGTCTCGCCCATGCCGCCGCGCAGGCCGATGCCGCCCTTCTGCCGTTCGAGATGGGTCCAGCCCCGCACCAGGCGGGTCGCCATGTGGTTGAGCTGGGCGAGCTCGACCTGCAGCTTGCCTTCGTGCGAGCGGGCGCGGCGCGCGAAGATGTCGAGGATCAGCCCGGCGCGATTGATCACCCGGCACTCGAAGCGCTTTTCGAGGTTGCGCTCCTGGCTTGGGCTCAGGTCGTGGTTGAACACTACCAGTTGGGCGCCGGCTGCCTTGGCCGCCAGCGCGACTTCGTCAACCTTGCCGCTGCCGGCGTAGGTGCCGGCGTCCGGGCGTTCGCGCTTGCCGCCGATCACGCCCACCACGTCAAGCCCGGCCGAGCGGGCCAGTTCGACGAATTCGATGCGGTCGGCCTCGAAGTCGGTGCCGGGGAATTCCAGATGCACCAGGACCGCTTTCTGGCGCGCGACCTGTGCGGCTGCCGCCGTGTCGTCGGCAGTCGCGTACTGCGGAGGATTGTGGGTCAAACGCCGGCCGGTTGGGCGTCGTCGCCGTCACCGTCCGAAATGCGCACCGACCGTGCCGGCACGATCGTCGAGATCGCGTGCTTGTAGACCATCTGGCTGACGGTGTTCTTCAGCAGCACCACGAACTGGTCGAACGATTCGATCTGGCCCTGCAGCTTGATGCCGTTGACCAGGTAAATCGAAACCGGGATGCGCTCCTTGCGCAGAGCATTCAGGAATGGCTCCTGCAGAGTCTGTCCTTTTGACATGTCAGCTACCTTTATTTGAGTACTTTCGATTCGATGATCCCGGTGGATTCGTCGTCGGCGGCCGAATCGGCGGTTC
>CAYPJK010000285.1:0-4683 GCA_964411025.1 uncultured Nevskia sp. | reverse complement strand
ATAGTCCGGCTTGATGAACTGGCACGCCCGGCCGCAGCGGCTGGCGTCGGCCGTTCGCGAGATCCCGCAATCGGTGCACAGATCGCGGGCCGCAGCCGGCTGGTTCAGCGCCGCCGCGATGCCGGCCTCGTTCACGGGCGGCTCAGATCCTCGATGCGGATGTCGCCCCGCGCCAGCAGGCGCTCGCGGAACCAGCGGGTTGCCGCTTCGGCCTCCGCGCGCGGCCCCTTGATGCCGAACTCGATATGCCGTTCCCGTTCGGCGCTGCCGCGGAACGGCAGGCTGGCCAGCTTGATCGGCGGATAGGCGTTGAGCGTGGCTTCCATCAGGTCGATCAGGTCGCCCTCGCCGCCGGAACCATAGGCGCGGAACGTGAATTCCACCGGCGGCTCGGCGTTGTGCAGGCCGCCCAGCCGGACATCGAGCACCCATTCCAGCATCGGCCAGGCCATTTCCGGAAAGCCCGGCACGAAGTAGCAATTGCCGACATAGAAGCCGGCGATGTTGTTGACCGGATTCGGAATCAGGCCGGCACCGAGCGGGAAATCCGCCATCAGCACGCGATTCGGCCAGGCCTTGTCGCCGTACTGCTTTTCGATGATCGCCAGCGCCTCGGGATGACGGGCGATCGGCACGTCGAAGGCGCGCGCTGCGGCTTGGCGGGTGCGATCGTCCGGCGTGCCGCCGATGCCGCCACAGGACAGCAACACATGGCCGCGATGCTGGGCGCTGCGGATCACCTCGGCGATCTGACCTTCATCGTCACCAGCGAAATGAGCCCATTCCAGGCTCATGCCGCGGGCGTTGAGCAGTTCGATGACTTTCGGAAGGTGCTTGTCCGGCCGTTTCCCGGACAGCAACTCATCGCCCACGATCATCAGACCTACCGATGACATGCCTCGCTCCTTCGGTTTTTATGTGTTGAGTGCGCGACGCCGCGGGCCGGGCTCCCCGCCATCGGCTGTCGGACTGCCGCCACAGCGGAAGCCTTGGACTGCGTCGTCGGCGCGTAGTCTTACCGATCAACACGTCCAGCGCGATAGCCTCCCGGCGTGTCATTCGCCGCTGCGCACCGCACGGCCACGACCGCTTCCGGCATGCCGGTGACATTCGCCGCGGCTGACGACGTGACAGCCGAGTTGTGACCGGCGTCGCGGTTGGCCGATCGGTTCGTGTGTCGGCTCGGTACTTGCCGTTAGGCTCTTGCACTGTTCCCGTCCGAGCGTACCCATGCCTTTGCAAGCCTCCGTACTGGTGCCGGTTGCCCACGGTTCGGAAAGTCTGGAAACGATCACCCTCGTCAACCTGCTGCGGCGGGCCGATGTGTCCGTGACGGTGGCCTCGATCGAAGCCACGATACTGATTGACGGCACACGGGGGATCCGCTTCATGGCCGACGCACGGCTGGCGGAACTGCCGGCCACACTGTGGTCGATGGTGGTGCTGCCCGGCGGTGCAGCCGGCGCCGACGCCCTGGGCCGGCATCCGCCGCTGGTCGCGATGCTCACCGCCCGCCGCGATGCCGGGCTGCCGATTGCCGCGATCTGCGCCGCGCCGGCGCGGGTGCTGGCCGCCAACGGCCTGCTCGATGGCCGCCGGGCAACTGGCTACCCAACCTTCCGCGCCGAACTGCCGATCCCCATTGACGCGGCCGTGGTCCGCGACGGTCCGTTCACCACCAGCCAGGGGCCGGGCACGGCGATCGCATTCGCGCTGGACCTGATCGACCAGTTGTGCGGCAGCAGCCGTCGCGACGAGGTCGCCGCCGGCCTGCTGGTGACGCCGTGAACGCTCGGCTGCGTCCGCTACCCTTCCGCCATTTCCGATTGCCCCTCATACCTGCCATGTCGATGCATCTGCCGCGTTCCTCTGTCCGCCGATCATTCCGCCACCGGACGCTGGCCGCGTTGCTGTTCATGGCCAGCGCGGTGCCGGCGACACCGGCGATCGCCGCGCCGTGGGCGGAAGTCGGCGACCGCGGCCTGCGCAGCGACATCGAGCTGCTGGCCGCGCATCAGCTGGTCGACGGTCCGATCACCACCTGGCCGATCCCGGTCGGCTTCTTTGCGGCGCTGCGCGAGCGCGCCAACCTGAGCGACCAGCCGGAACACGTGCGCCTTGCCGCCGCCCGGGTACTGGCCCGACTCGACAGCCCGGCCGGCCTTCGGCCAGCGGCGGAGCTGCGTCTGGCCAGCGAGCCGAACCTGATCCGCGATTTCGGTGCCGCTGCACGCGACGAGGTCGATCTCCGGGCCGGCCTGAACTACGACAGCGATCGTTTCGCCGCCCAGTTACGGGTCGGTGCGCTGACCGGGCTTGACGGCGACGGCTACCGCTTCGCGCTCGACGGCAGCTACGCCAGCGCACTGTTCGGCAACTGGCAGCTGTACGGCGGCATGATCGACAAGTGGTACGGCCCCGGCCACGGCAGCAGCCTGATCCTGTCAAACAACGCGCGACCGTTTCCGAAGATCGGCATCACCCGCAACAGCCCCGGCGCCTTCGAGACGAAATGGCTGAGCTGGCTCGGCACCTGGCAGCTCGATTTCTATGTCGGCATCCTCGAGGAAGACGCCCGCGTGGAATCCAACACCGGCGTCGGGTCGCTGCGCTTCACTTTCATGCCGGTGACGGGGCTGGAAGTCGCGATCACCCGCTTCGTGCAGTTCTGCGGCGGCGGCAACAACTGCAATCCGCTGGAAGCCGCGTTCGCGATCAACAACACCGATTCCGATCGCAACAACTCCAACGATCAGGCCACCATCGAGTTCAAGTACGTCCGCCGCTTCCAGAACCTGGCCGTGTCGCCATACGTGCAGTTCCTCAACGACGACACCGGCCCGTTCACGCATTCCTACACCAGCTATCTGGGCGGCCTGCATGCAGCCGCGCCCTGGGGCAGCAACGGTGCGCTGTGGGAACTGACAGCCGAATACACCGACAGCCGCGCGACGCTGGACTGGTTCACCTTCGGCAAGCGGCTGCCGGGTTTTGCCTACAACAACGACGAGTATGTCGACGGCTTCCGCTACCGGGGCCGCACGCTGGGCTTTTCGCTGGACAGCGACTCGGTGCTGTTCTCGCTGACCGGTGCACTGACCGACAGCGCCGGTCGCCAGTACCGGCTGGGCTACCACAATGCCCAGATCAGTACCCAGGAGTTGGCCGCGATCCAGGCCACCGGCAGTTTCCGCCGCAACGTGGTCAGCGCCCAGCCGGTACGGGTCAACCAGTTCGAAGGCGGCATTCGCCTGCCCTGGCAGCGGCTGCTGTTCGACCTGTCCGTGCGCTGGCAGGACCGGCAGCCGTTCCCCGACGCCGGCGCCAAGCTCAATGTCGAGGCCGGCGTGCAGCTGCGCTTCTGAACGGGCGGCCGTCCCTCAACCCAGCTTGAGCAGGCCGGTCGCGGCCTGGGCATTGTCCTCGGCGGCGCGCATCACCTTCGACTGCAGCTCGAACTGCCGCGCGAGGTTGATCATGTTCACCATCGCGCCGGCCAGATTGACGTTGGCACCTTCCAGCACGCCGCTGGCCAGCACATCGCCGGCGGCCGGGTCCAGGGTCACGCCGGGCTTGGCGCGCATCAGGCCATCGGCCCCGCGATCGAGCTGCGCCTGGCTGCCGCTGACGACCTTGAGCCGGCCGATCGTCACCGGTGCAGCAGCGCTCTGGCCGTTCGGCACGGCGCTCAAGGTGCCGTCATTGCCGATCGTGAGGGCGGTCGATGCCGGAATCGCCAGCGGGCCGGCATCACCCAGCACCGCAAGCCCGCCCGCGGTGCGCAGCTGGCCATTGGCATCAAGGCGCAGATCGCCGGCGCGGGTGTAGGCCTCCGAGCCGTCCGGCGTCTGAACGGCCAGCCAGTGGTCGCCTTTCAGCGCGATGTCCAGCTGGCCGCCGGTCTGCATCAGGTTGCCCTGCTGCGCGTCCCAGCTGTTGTCGCCGAGCTGGGCGTTGACTCGCGACTGGAAGCCCGGACCGTCGACATTGATCGCCTGCGCCGCCGCCAGCTCGGCACGGAAGCCGACGGTGCCGGCGTTGGCCAGGTTGTGGCTGTTAACGGTCTGCGCCCGCAGCGTGGCAATGGCGCCGGACATGCCGACATAGAGCGCGCGATCCATGGCGATATCCTCGGTCGATCAGTCGCGCATCAACGGATGTTGATGATCGTCTGGGTGATCTGGTCGTTGGTGGAGATCATCTGCGCGTTGGCCTGGAAGCTGCGCTGCGCGACGATCATGTTGACCAGCTGCTTGGTGATGTCGACGTTCGAGCCCTCCAGCGCGCCGCTCTGGATCAACCCGAAGTTCGACGTGTTGGCCGAGCCGCGAATCACCGGGCCGGACGCGTAGGTCTCTCCCCAGGAGGTATCGCCCAGCTGCTGCAGGCCCTGCGGGTTGGCGAAGTTGGCCATCGCCAGCTTGCCGAGCCGGGTTGCCTGACCGTTGGTGAAACGCGCCTGGACAATCCCTTCCTGGGTAACCTCGATGCCGCTGAGGCGGCCGGTGGCATAGCCATCCTGGGTCAGGCTGTTCACCGAGAAACTGTTGCCGTACTGCGTGCTGTTGCTCAGATCAACCGTCATCGTCACCGGGCTGGAGCCGGTCGCCGTGGCGTAGGCCGGCAGCGTGATGCGGCCATCGGTCGGCGTGGCGCGCGAGCCATCGGCGTTGAAGGTCACCG
>CAYPJK010000284.1:0-4703 GCA_964411025.1 uncultured Nevskia sp. | reverse complement strand
TCGGCGAATTTTCTTTTGCTTATCCCGATTTAGCCCACTTTTTCCCGCTTTTTCCCGTGTCTCAATCCATACGTCATCAAGCACGCAGAGGGCCGAACGTCAAAAACAGCGGCAGAAGCAGACGCCAAATCAAAAGC
This sequence comes from uncultured Nevskia sp., assembly GCA_964411025.1. Classification (GTDB taxonomy): domain Bacteria; phylum Pseudomonadota; class Gammaproteobacteria; order Nevskiales; family Nevskiaceae; genus Nevskia. The sequence continues at coordinate 4,566 of CAYPJK010000284.1, read as the reverse complement.
GGCGGTACGGTTTGCCGTTGCCGTTGCCGTTGCCGTTGCCGTTGCCGTTGCCGTTGCCGTTGCCGTTGCTTGGGCTTTCGCAGTTGCTTTTGCCGGTCCCTCCCATTGCATGGCGCCGAGCATCGCAGCGCTCGGAGGAGGTGAGGGTTCGCGCTTAGCGAGCACTGCTCGCTGCGAACCCGAACGGCATGGATGCCCGCTGAGCGATGCCGGGCCATGGATGGCCCGTCAGCGCGGTACCCCGGAGAGCGCGAGAAGCACAGGGCATCGACTCGCGCTTTTGCTTCATGCGAGTCGACGCCATGCCTGGGCCGCCCGTCTTTGGTTACTTTCTTCAGCGGCTGAAGAAAGTAACTCGCGCGACAGCGCGAAATAGTGCGATGAGGCTGGGCTATAAGAAAGGTCGTTAACTCGAGCCCGCCCCCTTTAACTGCTCCTTTAACTGCCTGGGCGTCTCTCTTGGGGCCTAACGCCGAAGCTCACCCGACCCCGCGTCGTAGCGAAGCGAAGGCGTGGGGGTCGGGTGCAGCGCCTTGTCAGGCGCGCTGCTGTTATGCAGCTTGCCTTGCATTGCGGATGGTTTCATAGACGCTGCGCGCCCCTTGGATTTGGTCAAAGTGCGGGCCAAGCTGACGGCCCATACCGGGCCAGCTTGAGAAGCCCCGAAACATGAACGAGAAGGGCGAGCCGCCGCCAAAGAAGATGGAACCGTAGTTGGAACTACCCTCCGACAGCGAGAGGTTTGAAAGCGTGCGCAGATTGAGTGACTTGACGCCACGAGAGAACAACCCTGAAACGATGATGATTCTTTGGGTTGTAACTGCGTAATGGGTGCTGGCTCGCTGTTTCGCCTCTACGACAAAGCGGCCAAAGATGAAGTAGAGGCCAATGACGACAAAAGGTACGCCGAAAAAGGCCATGAACAATGGAGCATTGGGTGAAGTAATAACCAAATACTCCCAGAAGATAGCGAAGCCACCCCAAAGAACACTAAATGGCACAAGCATGATGTCTGCGCCACGCAGATAAATACCCTGCCGGGGCTGACCCGACCAGAGAATACGCTCTCCTGGGCCAAGCGCTTTCTTAATTGGTTCGGAAGGTAGATTCATAGAGTTTTTGAGCGCCTAACTAGATTTAGCCTGCAAAACGCACGATAACCCGCCGCAGCGACGTTATCGTGCATTTTGCGGGGCAACACGGCGACACGATGCCCCGGGGGAACGTCGGCCTCAAACCGCCCCCAACCTCTGCAAAGCCGCCTGCGTCAGATACCGGTCGTACATCTTCGGATCATTGGCCCCCGACTGATGCGCGCCCTCCACCGCCCGCACCTGCTCGATGCGGGTGACGCTGTTGGTCTGGATGTCGCTGGAGGTGACATGCGCCCAGCTCCAGTACGGGTGCTTGCCGTCCATGACGCGCTTCGAGCCGGCTTCGTACAGCGTGTACGCGCCATCGAACGAGCGGTACGGCTTCATGTTGCGGTCATACGTCACCATGCCGACGACGACCTGGTTGCGGGCATCGAACCAGACGCGCTTCTTGCCGATCGGGGCGCGCGGGAATTTCAGCGGCTCGGCTTCGACCATGATCGCTTCGGGGATCAGTTCGACGGTGGCATCCCAGAAGGTCTTGCCCTTCGGGCCGCCGTGGGTGCCGTGTTCCCAGTTGTCGTTCTCGTGCGCCCAGCTTTCCGACAGGCCGCCGAGGAACGGGCCGCGGCCGACGATCTTGTAGTTGCCCCAGGTGTGCAGCGGGTCGCCGGCGGCCCAGGCGTCGGACAGGAACAAGGTCAGGCCCGGAATCAGCGGTTCGAAGCGCTGGTTGGTCGGGAACTGGCGGATGCGGCGGAACTCCGGCACATAGCCGTAGAGCTGCGGGAACGTGGAGTGATCGTAATCCCAGACGTTCAGGAAGCTGGTGCCGCGATAGGCCTGCGGTTCCAGAAAGAACACGCTCTGGAAGCGCAGCTTGCTCTTCTGCTCTTCCCAGTACGGCTTCGGGTCCATGCTGACGCGGCCGATCGGCGACAGCTCGGCCCAGCCGCCGGAGTACTTGAAGCGCTCGAGGCCGCCCTGGTCGATGGTGGTCAGCTTCAGCGCGTAGAACGAGGCGTCGTGGCGGCCCCAGCTCAGCGTTTGCGCGGCGAACAGTTCGATGCCGTTGGTCGGGTTCGGGAACGGATTGCCGCCGATCCACGGGCCGCCGGTAGTCTTGTCGACGACATTGCCCTTGGCGTCGAACACGCCTTTGCCGCTGTTGCTCAGCGTGGCTTCGACGTACTCCCACGGCGACAGCCGCATGACATCGGTGGTGGTCTTGACGATCTTCAGCCGGCGGCCCTGCTTGAGGATCTGCTCGTAGCGCACCGGCTCGATCAGGTCCTTCACCAGTTCGACGTTCTTCGCATCGATGGTGTCGCCGGTCTTGATCTTGCCCTTGGTGTAGCCCTCGATCGACAGCAGTTCCTCGGGATAGGCCTTGCTGATCTCGCCGTTGGCGGCGATTGCCTTCGACAACGGCATCAGCACGCCGGTGCCGAGCGTGCCGCGTGCGGCATCGGACAGAAACTTGCGGCGCGAATAGTCGTGGTCGTAGCGGGTGATGCGCATCGTCAAGCTCCTCGTTTCGCGTTCAGTGGCCCCGTTCTTCGTCGGGTACCGTACGGTCTGTTACGGACGGTGAAATGCTGAAAAATCCGCCGCTTGCGTCAGGGCGCAGGCCGGCGCGCCAGCAGCCCGAACCGTAAACCCGGAACGGCAGCCGCCGCAAGCGATGGCCACTTGCCGCAATCGCGCATGCTGCGCCGCGGCATCTTGACCGGCGGTGAGGATTCCACCCGTACGGGTAGTGCGCACCCCTATGCGCAGCAACGACGCTCCACCGCACAAGAACCGGTACGGGATTCCCAGCCGGACGGAGGAGAGCATGACCCCCAGCAATATCGCCGCGCCCTGCGCCCGCGAGGGCATCGCATGAACACCGTGTCCGCCCTCGACAGCGGCAGCGAACGGGTCCGTACGCCCAACCCGCAACGCCTGCGTCGCGCGACCAGCACCAGCCGTGTGCAGGCCGAACTGGAAGTTCGCAGCAGCGAAGTCCGCCATCTGCGCGACGCGCTGCGCGATGAGGCGCGACGGCGCGAAGCCGCCGAAGCCGCGCTGGTTGAAGCGCGGCGTCAGCATGCGGCCGAACTGGCGCGGCTGTCGCCATCCGGCGCTACCGGCGAAATGGCCGGCGCCCTCGCCCACCAGCTCGGACAGCCGCTGGCCGCGACGCTCAACTACCTGCACGGCTGCCAGCTGCGCCTGCAGCACGACAATTTCGACGCCGATGCGTTCCAGGCCGCGCTTTCGCAAGCGATCGCGCACGTCGAGCAGGCCGGCGGCATCGTCGGCCACGTGCGCAACTTCGTGGCCCGCCATGTGCCTGACAGCCGCGCGGTCGATCTGCATGCACTGATCCGGCAGACCTCGGCGCTGCTCGATGACGACTGCCGGCAGCACGGCATCGAGCTGTTGATGGATCTGGCACCGGGTGCGCCAGACGCGCTGGCCGATCCGCTGGAAGTGCAGCAGGTGCTGCTGAACCTGATGCGCAACGCCGTCGATGCGATGGCGGCAACCGACCGCCGCCCGCGCCGCCTGACGCTCCGCACGCAAGTGCAGGCCCAAGGCCGGAAGATCGAGATCGAAGTCGCCGACAGCGGCCCCGGCATCTCGGCCGCCGACCTGCCGCGCATCTTCGAGAGCTGGTTCACGACCAAGCGAAACGGCCTGGGCCTGGGGCTCGCCGTCTGCCGCACGATCGTGGAATCCCATGGTGGCACCCTCCGCGTGCAGCCCGGCCCTGCCGGCGGTGCCGCGTTCCGATTTGACCTGACCCTGGTGAGCCGAGCATGAGAGCTGAAAGCGAGAACCTGGACCCGCAAGCCACCGTATTCGTCGTTGATGACGACGCTTCGGTACGCAATTCGCTGCGCTGGCTGCTGGAGTCGATGAAGCTGAAGGTGCAGACCTTCGAATCCGCCGAAGCCTTCCTCGCCGTTGCCCGCCCCGATGCCCGCGGCTGCCTAGTGCTCGACGTGCAGATGCCCGGCATGTCCGGCCCGGCGCTGTTCGAGGAATGCAAGCGCCGCCACATCAACTTGCCGACCTTGTTCCTGTCCGGCCATGGCGACGTGCCGGTGGTGGTCGACACCATCAAGGGCGGGGCCATCGATTTCCTGGTCAAGCCGAGCAACAACCAGGTGCTGCTGGAACGCGTCCAGCAGGCACTGACCGAGGACCAGGCCAGCCAGGACGCCCGCCAGCGCGAAACGCGACTGGCTCAGCGTCTCGAGGCGCTGACCACTCGCGAGCGCGAGATCCTCGAGCAGGTCGTGGCCGGCCGCAGCAACAAGGAAGTCGGCCGCGCGCTCGGCATCAGCTACAAGACCGTCGAAGCCCATCGGGGTCGTCTGATGCGGAAGATGGGCGCCGCCTCGTTCGCCGAACTGCTGCAGATGATGCTGACCCGCGCCTGAGCAGAAATGCCCCGGCCGGGGCCAGTTGATCTTGCATC
>CAYPJK010000283.1:0-4724 GCA_964411025.1 uncultured Nevskia sp. | reverse complement strand
GCTACCGGGTGAACCTGCGCCACGGCGTCAGCCGCATCCGCTCCGGTCATCGCCACACGCTCGGCATCATCTTCCACGACGCGGCCTGAATCCAGTGGCGAGCGTGTCGCTGTTCGACGTGACATCGCCGCAGCCGATCGCTGACGGTGCGGTCTGGCTGCCGGGTTTCGCGTGCGCGCAGGATCGCGCGCTGCTGACGGCGATCGAGGTGATCACCGCCGTCGCCCCGTTCCGGTACTGGGAAACGCCGGGCGGCCTGCAGATGTCGGTGGCGATGAGCAATGCCGGCGACTGGGGCTGGGTTTCCGACCGCCACGGCTATCGCTACGAAAGCCGCGATCCGCTCAGCGGCCAGCCGTGGCCTGCGCTGCCGCCGCTGCTGCGCGATCTGGCGCGTGATGCCGCCGCCGCCGCCGGGTTCTCGGGCTTCGCGCCCGATGCCTGCCTGATCAACCGCTATCAGCCCGGTGCGCGCTTGAGCCTGCATCAGGATCGCGACGAGCGGGATTTCACCGCCCCGATCGTCTCGGTCTCGCTCGGCCTGCCGGCGGTATTCCAGTTTGGTGGTATCAAGCGGGCCGATCCGGTGCGGCGGCTGCCGCTCACGCATGGCGATGTCGTGGTCTGGGGCGGCGCCAGCCGGCTGCGCTTCCACGGCGTGCTAGCGCTGCAATCCGGCCAGCATCCGCTGCTCGGTGCGCAGCGGCTGAACCTGACGTTCCGCCGCGCCCGCTGATCAGCCGGGCCGGCGCAGGTCCAGCACCGCCTGTGCGAGCGCCGCGATCGACAGCGGGGCCGAGCCTTCAGCCTTGTTGTTCAGGGTCACGTAGGCCAGCACGCCGTTGGCGACCGTGCCGGCGATCACTCGGGCCAGCTGCTGCCGGGTTTCCGGATCGGGATCGACCAGTTGGTTGAACGGCGCATAGGCCTCGCGCGCCGACTCGTAGCCGAACGCCCCGTGCTTCAGGTGCAGGTTCCAGCGGCAGACCAGCGGGCTCGGCCAAAGCGCGCGCAGGATCGGCAGCTGCTCGGCGATCGGCGGCATCTTCGCGTGCAGGCCGAGACAGTAGGACGCACGGTGGCGCTTCAGCGCAGCCGTGAGGGCCGGCGTCAGCCATTCCGGATTGCGCACCTCGACGGCGACCACGGCGTCCGGTGCTGCCAGCCGCAGATCGGGCAGGGCGGCGAGCAACGCGTCGAGCTTGGCAATCTGCTGGCCAATCGTCGCCAGCATCAGCCCCGGCAGCGGGCTGAGCTGGAAAACCAGCGCGCCCAGCTTGTGGCCAAGGCCTTCCAGCGCGGGCCGCACGAATTCGCGCAAGGCGGTGTCGGCATCGAGAAACAGCGCGTTGTGGTGGAGGCTCCGGCCATCGTCGCCGCGGATGCTGGCATCGGCGATCAGGCTTGGCGCCTTGACCACGAAGCGGAAGTCGTCCGGCACCTGCGCGGCATAGGCAGCGTACTGGCCTGCCGTCAGCGGTCGGTAGAAGGCGCGGTCGAGACTGACCGTGCGCAGCAGCGGATGCTTTGCGTAGACGGCCAGACCTTCCTTCGAAAGGCGGGTCTGCTCGTACTCGCCGTCCCAGACCAGCCCGTCCCAACCGGGGAAATGCCAGGACGAGGTGCCGAAGCGCAGCGTTGCCGGCAGCGCCGCCGCCAGCTCGAGATGGTCCGGCTTCGGCGCCGCCGGCAGCACCGCCGAGCTGCGCTTGCGCGGCGGCTTCTGCGGCCGGCCGGTGGGCGGATCGGCGTCGGGGAACAGGGAATCCTGCATGGCGCGTTTGGGCTCGGCTGGCCGCTCAGCCCGGCCCCAGCCCCAAGGGCTCGCGCTGCACGGTGGCGGCGTAGAAATCGGCCAGCGCGCCGAGGTAGCGCAGGTGCGCTTCGATCTCGCGAACGCGCGCGTTGGCGGCGGCTTCCTCGCGCAGGTTGACGACGAAGAAGTCGCTGGCACCTTCGGCGAAGCGTTCGCGTTCGGCGCGCGACAGCACATCGGCCTGCTCGGTTTCCTGGGTCGCCAGTTCGACGAAGCGGTAGGCCGCCGACAGATCGTTGGCGAGCGTGCGGATTTCCACGCCGATGCGTTCTTCGAGCAGGCGGCGGTCGAGGTCCAGCCGCGACAGGTTGGCCTGGGCCGCGTCGATCTGGCCGCGCGCCTTGCGGGTCTCGATCGGAATGGTGACGTCGAGCCGCACGATGGTGTCGGTGCCGGTACGGCTCTTCTGGCCGCTGCCGAAATCGCGGGCCGCTTCCAGGTTCAGATCGACACGCGGCATCAGGTTGTTCCGGCCCAGCGCAAGGTTCAGCCGCTCGCGCTCGATGTCGGCGGCCAGCACGCCGATTTCCGGCCGTGCGTCCAGTGCAGCGCGGATCGCGGCGTCGACCGTGGTCGGGTCGATCAGCGATGGCGGGTTCGGCCAGCGGCGCGGCAGTTCCGCCTCGGCCGGCAGACGCGGCGTGCCATCGGCATGGCGCAGGTACAGCGACAGCTTGTTGGCGGCGGCCACCAGCTTGCGTTCGGCTTCGACGACGAAGCCGCGCCGGCGCAGGATGTACTGGCGGTTCTCGTTCAGATAGATGTTGGCGAGATCACCTTCCTGCACGCGGGTGTCGAGGCCGTCGTTGCGGGCTTCGGCCAGCTGCAGCAGGTCCCGGTAGACCGCCAGTGCTTCGCCGGCACCAATCCAGTCGACGTAAGCCGTCATCGCGTCGTGCTGCACGCGCACGCGGGTCAGCAGCGCATCGAGTTCGGTCTGGTCGAGCGCGAGACGGCTGTCGCGCAGACCGGCGCGGCGGCTGTCGATGTCGCGGTCGCGCAGCAGAGAGAACACCGCGCCGACCTTGAACTCGCCGGCATCGAGCGTGAAGGCCTCGTCCTCGTAGATCGGGAAGTCGCCGCCGGACACCCGATAGCCGCCGTAGATGTTGGTGTTGAAGTCGCGCAGCGGCTGGACCAGCTTGGTGCTGGAGTAGCGGCCGTCGTAATAGCCGCTCAGCCGGCTCTTGTTGGTCTGCTCGGCGTAGAGATCGAAAGCGCCTTCGCTGGACAGCAGCTTGCCGGACTGGGCGCGGATTTTTTCGCGCGCCGCCAGCACCTGCGGGTAGCGTTCGCGGCTGCTGTCGAGCACCGCGTCGAGCGTCAGCGGCACGGCCACAGCCAGCGGCGCGGCGGCCGGCGCCGCCGTTGGCTGGGCGAGGGCGGTGCTGCCGAGGCTGGCCAGCAGCAGCGCGGCCAGCGGCCAGCGGCGCCTCATTTGGCGGCTCCGCTGCCGTTGCTGCCGCCGCTGGCGACGGCCGGCGTCGGCTCCGGCGGGAAGTAGTTCAGCTGCCGCCAGATCTCGTAGCCCAGCTTGACCTCGTTCAGCAGCACCCAGCCCTGGGCGCGGCCACCAAGGCGCAGGAAGCGTTCGTCCGGCCACGGCTCGCCAGGCTTCTCGGCGACGACCACGCGATAGCGGCCGTTGGCCGACACGGCCGGGTCGACGAACTGCACGACGCCGGGAAAGGTGCCGACCGCCACCGACGGCCAGCCGCTGAACTGCACCGCCGGCCAGCCTTCGAAACTCAGCCGCACGTCGCGGCCGGGCGCCACCAGCACAGCATCGAGGCCATTGACGAACAGCTCGGTGGCGCGCTGGGTGGCCACCGGCGCGAAGCTGACCAGCACCTCGCCTTCCTTGACGAAGGTCGAGGTGTCACCGCCGAAGATTTTCAGGATCGTGCCATCGCGCGGTGCGGTGACCAGCTGCGTCGCCTGCCGGGACACGGCGGTCTGCGCCTTCACCAGTTCGGCGATGGCGCTGGCCTCGGCGGCCTTCAGCTCGCGCCAGCGGATATTGGCCGCCTCGACGTCGCGCTTGGCAGCCAGGCCCTTGTCGAACAGGCGCTTGCGGCGGTCGACGTCGATCAGCGCGATCTCGCTGGCGATGCGCCGGGCTTCCAGCCGTGCCTTGGCGGCGTCGACTTCCGCCTGCAGGCGCTCGGTGTAGTTGGGATCGTTGTCGATCAGCTCGACCAGCGGATCGCCCAGCTTCACGCGGCTGCCCTCCTGGACATGCCAGCGCTTGATCCGGCCGCTCAGCGAGGCGGTGACCGACTGCACGCGGTTGGTCGGGTCGAGCGCGATGATCTGGCCGTAGCCGGCAGCGGTCTGGATCCAGGGCGTCACCGTGAGCGTGATGGCCAGCAGCACCAGCAGCACCAGGATCAGCCGCGCGAAGCTGCGCGTGGGCTTCGGCGGCACCAGCGTTTCCAGGGTGCGGAACGGGGCGACGTACTCGGCCTCGTACTTCGGCGCCTGCAGGTCGCTCATCGGGCGTCTCCGGCGGCGGTGTGCGGCAAGGCCTTCGGTGGCGGCGTGGGCGGCGGCAGGCTGCGGACATCATCGAACCAGCGCTGCTCGCGGGCGGTGATGTCGAGCGCGGCGTCGAAGCCGGCGATGTCGGCCCGGCGGCTGAACTGCAGGAAGGTCAGCTCCGGCTGCTGGCGCACGGCGTCGAGCACCGCCTGCCGCGAGGCCAGCGACAGCCGATCGGCGACCGGCGTGATGATCAGCAGGCGCGGCCGGTCGAGCAGTGCGGAGGCGATGCGCAGCAGCAGCATCTGCTCCGGCGTCAGCGGATCGCCGCAGCGGGCCAGCACCGAATCGAGGCCATCGGGCAGCCGGTCGATGGCCGGCGACAGGCCGAGCACGTCGAGCACTTCGCGCATCGCGCTGCGGCTCA
>CAYPJK010000282.1:0-4730 GCA_964411025.1 uncultured Nevskia sp. | reverse complement strand
TGGGTCGGCGGACCGTCCTTGGCCGGATCGGCGACGGCGGCAGCGGCCGCCACCACCGGCTGGGCGGCCGGCTGCGCGCAGCCGGCCAGCAGCAGTGCCGCCGCGATCGCGGCGGCCGTCGGTTTCAGGGAATTGCGGGTCATCGGCAGGTTCTCGAATGTGGGGAAACGGCGGCGCTTCAGCACACGTCAGGGCGCGCTCTTGCTCTTGCCGCCGGCCGCCGAGGTGGTGGCGGCGTTCAGGCCGGGACCGGCCAGCTTGGCCTTGGCGGTCAGGCCTTCGGTCAGCGCCTCGAGCCGGGCCTGGGCCGAACGCTGGCGCAGCGCCTGCTTGACCGGCTCGTCGAGCTGGTCCCACTTGGCGGCATTGGCGACCGGACGCGGGCCGTCCTCGAGCTTGATCAGATGCCAGCCGAAGCGGCTGCGCACCGGCACCTTGGTGACATCGCCCTTCTTCAGCGCCTGCACGGCACGCGCGAAATTGGCGTCGACGAAGATGTCGGGCCGGAACCAGCCGAGATCGCCGCCGTTGTTCTGGCCACCCGGGTCCAGCGTCTCGACCTTGGCGATGGCGACGAAGTCCTCGCCCTTGGCCAGCCGCGCGGCGATTTCCTCGGCCTTCGGCAGGTCATTGACCAGGATGTGGCGCACCTTGACCTCGGTGAGCTTGCCGCTGGCGACGGTGAAGTCGTACGAGGCCTTCAGCGATTCATCGGTGACCGGATTCTTGATGAAGTAATCCTCGAGGTAGGCGCGCGACAGGATCGCCCGCTCCTGGAAAGCGATCTGGTCGGCGACCACCGGCTTCTTGTCCAGCCCTTCCTTGAGCGCGGCCTGGGCCAGCACTTCCTGGGTGATCAGCTCGGCGCGGGCGGCGGCCTGGGCTTCCGGCCCCGGCGCCTTGTGGTCTTCGGTGAAGTTGGCACCCATCAGCGTGATGTGGTTGCGGGTGATCGGCTTGCCGTTGACGGAGACATCGACCGCCAGCCCGGCTTCGGCCGGATTGGCCGGCCGAGCCTGGGCATGGGCGCTGCCGGCAACTGCGAAAAGGCCGGCCACGACCAGCGCCTGCTTGATACGGGAAAACGGGAACTGCGACATCGGGTGGGTACTCCGCTAACGATCAATAAAAAAAGCCCTCCCCGCGAACGGAGAGGGGTTGGGAGGGTTCGCGCCGGGCCGTTTGCGGCGCCCGGCGCGGACCTTCCCGATGGATGCACCGTCCCCGCCCTTGCAGGCGGGGACGGCTCGCCTGCCCCGGCTTCAGGCCGGGACCGGCGTCACTGCCAGACGTCGATTACCGCGTGCCGTCCAGATCCAGCGGCGCGGCCGGGTAGTAGCCCGGGCCGAACAGCGCGGCACCGTCACGCTCGAACACCGCAGCGTGCGGCTTCGCAGCGCCCTTCTTGCCACGGGCACCCGGCCACAGCCAGGCGTCACGGGCAGCGGAGTCGAAGTCGATGCACGGCGTGCCCAGCAGTTCGTCGGTGAAGCTGGTGTCGAGCACGGTGGCGCCGGTGCGGCGGTCGTACTTGGCAAGGCAGATCGTGCGATCGCCATCCGAACCGGTGCCCGGGCCCGGGACATGGTTCAGTTCGACGAAGTACTGGATGAACGCGTAGCGCTGCACACCGGTGGCCGGCGCGGCGCCGACCACGGCATCACGCGGCACACCGATGCCGGAGCCGTTGTTCTTCGGCCGCAGGTCGAGGTAGCCACCTTCGTTGCCCGGCGTCTTCTGGTAGCCGACGCGGTCGATCACCGTGAAGTGCGGACCACCGTGGGTGTACAGGTTCTGCAGGCTGTTGAGGTTGCCGCTGCCCGGACCACCACCCGTGACGCCCGAAGGCTCGCCACCGGTCTTGGTCTTGTCGAGCAGCACGCCGCCCGGATTCAGCACGGACACTTCCTCGATGACCTGCGCGGCACGCAGGTAGCCGGTGCCCAGCTGCGACACGTTCGACGACAGCGTGGTCGCCAGGCCGACGCCGGTCGGGCCGGTTTCGAACTGACCCACGGCACCGCGAACGCGCGGGCAGTCAGCCGCTTCGTTGTTGTGCTTCAGCACGTTGAACGCGCCGGAGATGCCACCCGACAGGTCCGGACGCTGCGCACGCTTGCCGAGCGAGCTCTTCGACGCGCGGTTGCGGTCCGGCGGCGGGAAGTCGCAGGCGATGGCCGTCGCCGCCGTTTCTGCGCGGCCCTTGGCCAGCAGCGGACGGATGTCGATGGTCAGCACGCGGCGGCTGTGCTCGCGCGGATAGTCGCGGTCGAACTCGACGGCGCCGACCGGATCGATCGAGGCCGGGCTTTCGATGCCCGCGATCGGCTGGATCAGGAAGCGGTCGTCATCGGAGATGCTGAAGTACGACACGCCCGGGCACGGACCGACGTCATAGACCGCGCGCCAGTACGGACCCTTGCCGCCGAACACGTTGGTCTCGTTGCCGGAGATGCGGATGTTCGGGCTGTAGTACAGGACACCACCGCACATCGCGCCGGTGAACGCACCATCGTGCGGCACGTAGTCCGGGTCGCCCGGCTTGCAGCTGTCGACGTTGACCGCCGACGCGGCGTTCGCCGACAGACCACCCGGGGTGATCGCCGAGTCGTAGGTCGGATCGCCAAGATCGACCCAGCCCTTCTGGTTCTTGCAGTGGTGCGACTGGTGCGGCAGGCCGAACGGCATCAGGCCTTCGTTCTCCTCATGGAAGAGCACCAGTTCCTCGCGCGGGCCGTCCGGCACGGCCGAGACCGAGCGGATGTACGGGTTCGACGCGTAGACGTTGGCTTCCTTCAGCGAGTCACGGGTCTTGCCGCGGTTGTACTGGTAGCTGGTCTCGAAGACGCGCACCGACGAACCGAAGGTCGAACCGCAGACACCGAGCGGGCTGCCGTTGCCGGTGCCGCCAGTGAACGCGCCCTGGTTGCAGACGCCACGCAGCGCGCCGTTGATCGCCGCTGCGCCGATCGACGCCGCGACGGCGTAGTCGGACGACACCAGGTACTTGCCGTCATAGGTCAGGCCCATGCCGTGCGGCAGCGCTTCGATGCCGGCATCGTCGTTGCCCAGGTAGAACGCGCCCTGGTTGTAGCGACGCGACGGACGCAGGTCCGGGTAGCTGGTGTAGTTGGTCGGGTTGCGCGGCTGGTTGGCCCGCACGGCGGCGCCGTATTCGGTGATGCCGGTGTGGCCGAGCAGGTTGGCGTCGTCCGTGATCAGGCCCGGGATGTTGCCGATCAGCCCACCCACCTGCACCGATTCCAGCAGCGGCAGCACAGCCGGCGCAGTGGCAAGGCAGATGTTGAGCAGCGTCGGCGCCACGCGATCCGGTTCGATTTCGGTGACCGAGCCGCCCGGCCCGTACACGTAGTTCGACATGTAGGTGTAGAGGATCTTGTGGTTGCCGGTCTTCGACGGCATGACCACGAAGTCATCGGTCAGCGACGAACGCCGCACCTGGGTGCCGCAGACCGCGAGTTCGGCCTTGCCGATGTTGCGGACCGAGGTCACGTCGAAGCGGAACACGTTCTTGGAGATCACGCCGCCGGCGAACTGGTACTTGCGGCCGGCCTTCAGGCCGTCGCCACCGCCGGATATGTACGAGGTGTAGCTCAGCATGTGGTGCGGATCGTTGTGCGAATCCGTCGCCGCGCCTGCGGTGGCTACCGGCAGGACGTTCGACACCAGCACCTTCGGCAGCTCCGCGGTCCAGATCACGTTGCCGTAGGTCGTCGAGTTCGGCTCGGCGTCGACCACGGCCAGGAAGTCCTGCGCCGTCTGGGGGTTGCAGACCGGCGTCGAGCAGCCGTCCGCCGTCCAGACCAGCAGCACCGATCCGTTCGGGATGATCTTGTTGGTGTACTTGTTGATGGCCGCCGGGGCACCGGCTGCCGGCGTCTGATCGCGGGGCAGCAGCGTTTGCACCAGCCCGTTGCCCGCGGCCGGTGCGGTGCTGCTGGAACCGCCTCCCAGCAGGTTCTGCACCAGCTGCGCTTCAGCCTGAACCGGCGCGCCGGCCGCCACGATGGTTGCCGCCATCGCGATGGCCGAAGCGACGCCGCCCAGCTTGCGCTGTCGATTGTCTTGCTTCACGTGAACATCTCCCATGACTGTGTTGGTCTGGAAAAGTGGACTTTTCCGAGGTTTTCTCAGGTTGGATCAAAGGTTCTGCACTTTGCCGTCGCGCATCACGAATGACGCTCCCAAGCCTGCGTATCCTATTGTTTTACGGGATTCTGACGACTGATTCTGGATATATCATTTCGCCACGAGAACGCGATTTAAGGTTTTAAAAATGGCGTTCACATAAGTAAATATGGATACTTATTTGAAATAACCAATTAACTCCAGGTTATTTCACAGCTTCGACGGAACAGCGTGTTCTAAGTGCAGAACCGAACGCGATAAGAATCAGCTTTCCCCCTCGCCCGATGAGCGCGCCACGGTGCCGCCGCCGAAGCGCAGGAACAGCAGCGGCGTCACGAAGCTGTCGAGCAGCGTCGACGACAGCAGGCCGCCGAAGATCACCAGCGCCACCGGATGCAGGATTTCCTTGCCGGGCGCGCCGCCATCAAGCATCAGCGGCAGCAGCGACAGCGCCGCGATCAGCGCCGTCATCAGCACCGGCGTCTGCCTCTCGGCCGAACCGCTCAGCCCCAGCGGCACGCCGATCGGCTCACCTTCGTCGCGGGCCAAGGTCAGGTAGTGGCTGATATTCAGGATGCCGT
>CAYPJK010000281.1:0-4733 GCA_964411025.1 uncultured Nevskia sp. | reverse complement strand
GATGCCGATCAGCAGGATGATGCCGATCACGGCGACCAGCGACAGCTCCATGCCGAACGCCATCAGTGCCAGCAGCGCACCGATGCCGGCCGACGGAATGGTCGACAGGATGGTCAGCGGGTGAACCCAGCTTTCGTAGAGCATGCCCAGCACGATGTAGACCGCCAGCAGCGCGGTCAGCAGCAGCACCGGAAAGGCATCGAGACCGCTGGCGAACAGCGCCGCGCTGCCGCCGAACGCGCCGCGAATGCTGCCCGGCATCTGCATCTCGGCCATCTCGCGACGGATCAGCGGCTCGACCATCGGCAGCGTCACGCCGGGCTTGAGGTTGAAGGTCAGGTTCACGACGGTGAACTGGCCATCGTGGTTGATCGACAGCGGCGCAGTGCCGAACTCGTAACGGGCGACAGCCGACAGCGGTACCGCCGCGCCGCCGGCCGCGATGATCTGCACGCGGTCGAGCGCGGCCGGATCGCGCTGCTCATCCGGCGTGGCTTCGAGGATCACCCGGTACTGGTCGGTCTGGTCGTACAGCAGCGCGATCTGGCGCTGGCCGAAGGCGTCATAGAGCGCCGCGTCGATATCGGCCGGCCGCAGGCCGAGGCGCGAGGCAGCATCGCGATTGACCACCACGTTCAGCTGCAGCGCGCCGGTTTCCAGGTCCGACGACACATCGCGCAGTTCCGGCAGCTTCTTCAGGCGCTCGGCCAGCAGCGGGGTCCAGGTGTAGAGATCGGCCGGCTCGCTGGCGCTGAGGGCGAACAGGTACTGGGAACGGCCGGAGCGGCCACCGGCGCGCAGGTCTTGCAGCGCCTGCAGGTACATCTCCACGCCTTCGATCTTCTGCGCCTTCGGCCGCAGCCGGTCGATGACCTGCTCGACATGGGTGCGGCGGCCGGCTTCCGGCGTCTTCAGGTTGATGAAGATGCGCGCCGAGTTCGAGGCGCCGCGGTTGCCACCCACGAAATAGACCGCCGAGGCGACGTCGGGATCGGCCAGCACCACGTCGGCCAGCTGCAGGGTCTTGGCGGCGATCGCATCGAACGAGGAATCCTGCGCACCGACGATCGAGCCCTGGATGAAGCCGGTGTCCTGCTGCGGGAAAAACCCCTTTGGCACCACCGAGTACAGCCATCCGGTCAGGAATACGGTGGCAACCGTGAACACCGCCATCAGCCGCGTGTGGCGCAAGGTCCAGACCAGGCCGGTGCGGTAGACATCGAGCAGCGCCGCCATCACGCGCTCCAGCGCGCGGGCAAGGCGGCCGGGCGCCGCCTGGGCTGTTTCGGCGCGCAGGAACCGGGCGCAGAGGCTCGGCGTGAGGCTCAGGCTGATGATGCCGGACAGCGCCACGGCCATCGCCAGCGTCACCGAGAACTCGCGGAACAGCCGCCCCGGCACGCCGCCGAGGAACAGGATCGGGATGAACACGGCGATCAGGCTGACGGTGATCGACAGCACCGTGAAGCCGATCTCGCGGGCGCCGCGCAGCGCGGCGTCGCGCGGCCGCTCGCCGTTCTCCAGATGCCGCACGATGTTTTCGATCACCACGATCGCGTCGTCGACGACGAAGCCGACCGACACCGTCAGCGCGATCAGCGTCAGGTTGTCGAGGCTGTAGTCGAGCATCCACATGCCCGCGCAGGTGGCGGCCAGCGCCAGCGGCACGGTGATGCCGGCAATGGCGGTCGGCACGCCTCGGCGCAGGAACAGAAACATCACCAGGATCACCAGCGCGGTCGACACCACCAGCGCCACCTGCACCTCGTGCACCGATGAGCGGATGGTCTGGGTGCGGTTGGCCTGGATCGAGATCGTCACCCCCGGCGGCAGCCCGGCGCGGATCGCCGGCAGCTGCGCGAGGATCGCATCGACGGTTTCGATGACATTGGCGTCGGCCTGCTTGCGCACGAACATCAGCACGGCGCGCTTGCCGTTGTACCAGCCCGCGGTGCGGCTGTTCTCCTGCCCTTCGATGACGTGGGCGACCGCTGACAGCGGCACCGGCACGCCGTTGCGCACCGCCACGATGGCGTTGCGGAAGTCATCCACCGAGGCCAGCTGGTCGTCGGCGTCGATCACCCAGGTCTGCTGCTCGTCGCCAAGGCGGCCCTTGGCGCGGTTGACCGTCAGGCTGCCGATCGCCGTGCGGACGGACGCCAGCGACAGCCCCATCTGCGCCAGCGCCGCCGGATTGGCCTGGATGCGGATCGCCGGCTTGGCGGCACCGGAAATCTGCACTTCAGCCACGCCCTTGACCTGCGACAGCGTCGGGCTCAGGCGGTTGTCGGCGACTTCGTAGACGCGATCGAGGCCGAGCGTGTCGGAAGTCAGCGCCAGGATCAGGATCGGCGCGTCGTTGGGGTTGGCCTTGCGCCAGGTCGGCGGTGTCGGCAACCCGGGCGGCAGATCGGCCAGCGAGGCATTGATCGCCGCCTGCACGTCGCGCGCCGCGCCATCGATGTCGCGAGACAGCTCGAACTGCAGCACCACGGTGGCGCTGCCCTGCCCGCTCGACGACGTCATCTCGTTGACACCGGGAATCTGGCCGAGCCGCCGCTCCAGCGGAGCGGCAACGGTCTGCGCCATCGTTTCGGGCGACGCGCCCGGCTGCTGCGCGGACACGAAGATGATCGGGAACTCCACCTGCGGCAGCGGCGCCACCGGCAGCCGGAAATAGGCCAGCAGGCCGATCAGGAACAGGCCGATCGCCAGCAGCGAGGTGCCGATAGGACGCGCAATGAACGGACTGCTGAGGCTCATGCCGTGGCCGGCGCGGCTTCCGTGCGGAAGCGTCGGGCCAGCCGGTCCATCGCCAGATAGATCACCGGCGTGGTGTAGAGCGTCAGCATCTGGCTCAGGATCAGGCCGCCCACGATGGCGATGCCCATCGGGTTGCGCAGCTCGGAGCCGGCGCCGGACTCCAGCGCCAGCGGCAAGGCACCGAGAAGTGCCGCCATCGTCGTCATCATGATCGGTCGGAAACGCAGGCTCGCCGCCTCGAAGATCGCCTCCGCTGGCGCCTTGCCGTGGTCACGTTCGGCCTCCAGCGCGAAGTCGATCATCATGATCGCGTTCTTCTTGACGATGCCGATCAACAGCACCACGCCGATCAGCGCCACCACCGAGAAATCCTCACCGGTCAGCAGCAGCGCCAGCAGCGCGCCGACACCGGCCGACGGCAAGGTCGACAGGATGGTCAGCGGGTGGATGTAGCTCTCGTAGAGCACGCCGAGCACGATGTAGATGACCACGATCGCCGCAAGGATCAGCCACGGCATGCTGGCCAGCGAGGTCTGGAACTCGGCGGCGGTGCCGGAGAAGCTGCGCTGTACCGACGCTGGCAGGCCGATCTCGGCCTCGGCGGCTGCGATCGCCGGCAGCGCATCGCTCAGGCTCATGCCCGGTGCCAGGTTGAACGACAGGGTCGCCGCCGGCAGCTGACCCTGGTGGCTCAGCACCAGCGGGCCGCGCGTGGTGGTTGCGGTGGCCACTGCCGACAGCGGCACCAGCGCCCCGGTGTTCGACTTCACGTACAGCTGATCGAGCGCATCGGGCCGCTTGCGGAACGCCGGCGGCACTTCCAGCACCACCCGGTACTGGGTGACCTGCGTGAAGATGGTGGTGACCTGGCGCTGGCCGAAGGCGTCATACAGCGCGTCGTCAATGGCCTGCACCGGCACGCCGAGCCGCGAGGCGCGATCGCGCTGGATGGCCAGCGAAAGGTACAGGCCATCGGTCTGCTGCTCGGTGGTGACATCGGCCAGCTCCGGCCGTGCCTTCAGCGCGGCGATCAGCTTCGGCGTCCATTCGGCCAGTTCGCTGGCATCGAGGCTGCGCAGCCCGTACTGGTACTGGGTCCGGGCGATGCGGCTGTCGATCTGCAGATCCTGGACCGGCTGCATGAACAGGCGGATGCCTTCGACCGTCGCCGCCCGCGCCTTGAGCCGTTCGATCACCTGATCCGCCGAGGCCGAACGCTCGCCTCTGGGCTTGAGCACGATGTTCAGCCGGCCCGTGTTGAGCGTCGGATTGATGCTGCCGCTGCCGACGAACGCAGCGACACTCGCCACGTCGGCGTCCTGCCGCACCGCTTCGCTGAGCGCCATCGTGCGGGCCTTCATCGCCGGGAACGAGATGCTGGCCTCCGCTTCGGCAACGCCGACGATCACGCCGGTGTCCTGCTGCGGCAGCAGCCCCTTGGGGATGGCCACGAACAGCAGGCCAGTTGCGACCAGCGTCAGGCCGAACACCGCCAGCGTCTGCTTCGGCCGCGCCATCACCCCGCGCAAGGACCGCTCGTAGCCGGCGAGCAGACGCGCGAACTGGCGCTCGCTCCAGTCGAACAGCGCACTGTGCTTGTGCTCCGGCGGCTCGGCCTTCAGCAGTTTGGCGCACATCATCGGCGTCAGGGTCAGCGACACCAGCGCCGAGATCGTCACCGCAATCGTCAGCACCAGCGCGAAATCGCGGAACAGCCGGCCGATCACGCCGCTCATGAACAGCAGCGGGATGAACACGGCGATCAGGCTGACGGTCAGCGATACCACGGTGAAGCCGATTTGCTTGGCGCCCTTGCGCGCGGCGGTTTCCGGGGCCTCGCCCTGCTCGATGTAGCGGACGATGTTCTCGATCATCACGATGGCGTCGTCGACGACGAAGCCGGTCGCAATGGTCAGCGCCATCAGGCTCAGGTTGTCGAGCGAAAAGCCGCACAGCGCCATCACGCCGAA
>CAYPJK010000280.1:1663-4775 GCA_964411025.1 uncultured Nevskia sp. | reverse complement strand
CGCGACGTTGACGATCAGCAGCGGAACCGGCTGGTCCAGCCTTGGCGCCCGGTAGCGGGCGGCGGCGTCCAGCTGGCGCAGCGCGTTCGCGGCCGACACCGGATGGCGCTGCCGCCAGGTGGTCCAGTCGTCGAGCACGGCCTCCGGCGCGCGGCGGCTGGTCAGCTGCAGGATGCGCCGCTCGATCTCGCGATCGGTCGGTGGCCGCAGCAGCAGGCGCAGCAGTGCCGGCCACACCGCCGGCCGCAGCCGCCAGTGCGGCGGGCTGAATGGCCGCAGGCTGGTGTTGACCAGCACGGCGGCGGCGATGTCCTGCGGATGCCGTTCGGCCCAGGCGCTGGCGACCATCGCGCCGAGCGACATCGCCAGCAGGCCGTACGGCGGCGGGCAGCCGCGCCGCTGCAGCTCGCGGCGCGCGTGCTCGGCCATCGACGGCACGCTGGCCGGGCTGGCGTCGCGATGCAGCAGGCCATTGCCGGGGAAATCGATCGCTTCGATCCGGGCATCCGGGAAGCGCCTCTGGAACTGCAGCGGGAATCCGCCCCAGTGACGGCTGTCGCGCATCAGGCCGCGCAGCAGCACCCAGGTGCCGGGTAATCTCGGGGCGGCCGGCGCGCTCATGCCGGCAGATGCCGGTACCAGCGCGACAGCGCGGAGCGCCGGTGCTGCTCGCGAACGGCAGCGCCGGTGGGCAGCCAGCGCGTGCAGCCGCTGGCGGCGCGGGTCAGGAAATCGAGCAGCGCGATGTGCCGGCGCATCACCCGGTTGACCCGGTGGTGGATCAGCGGATTGAAGATGCCCAGCCGCGAGAACAGCTGCTTCGGGTTTTTTTTGATCCAGATCCACGAGCCCATTTCCAGGGTCAGCGGCAGGAACACGCGGTCGCCCGGCTGGCTGCGCGCACGCAGGTACAGGTGGTCCCAGATATCGCCGTGGGTCAGGTACTGCACGCTCTGCGGCTCGAACACGTACGGGTGATGGGCGTGGCTCTGCTCGAAGATCGCGTGCAGCGCGTGGATCTCCGGCAGGTGGTGGATCGGCCGCGTGGTGTGGGCATAGGGAAACCAGATGCGGTCGTCGGTGCCGAAGCCGGAATGGCAGTCGACCGCGATGCTGAAGCGCCGGCCCAGCAGTTCGTCCTCGACGAAGCGGCAAAGCGCCTGCGCCTCCACTTCCATCGGCGCGCCCTCGGCGCCGCGATACCAGGGCATGCCGCGGGAAATGCGCTGGCCACCGATCAGGAATGGCACCTTCTCGCGGGCTTCGACCGGCGCGTTGCGCATCAGGTCGACGCCGTTCGGGTTGGCGCGCGTGCCCAGCCAGAAGCCGCCCGGATTGACCAGCGGCATGAATACCAGCCGCACCTGGCGCAGCTGCTCGTGCAGGCTGTCATCCCAGGCCAGCCGCTTGACCAGATGGCGCAGCCAGGCCAGCACCACTTCGGCGCCGACCCGCTCCAGTCCGTGCACGCCGCCGAAGAAGCCGACCGCCGGCACGTCCGGCGACGGATTGCCGAGCGTCAGCGCGTGAACCGGGAAGCGATGCGGCCCCGCCTGCACGTCGCAGAGCACGCGGGACTGTAGGTGGGGCGCGCCTTCGTCGATCAGTTCGAGCAAGGCAGTCAGTTGCGGCAGCACGGTGGCGGTCAGCGGATCGATCGACGGGCGAACGTCGACAATACGGCGGCCATGTGTCGGCCTGATGAGCGTGTCCGGCGAGGTGACAGCGGCGTTGCAGGGCGTGGTCATCATTTGGCAACACCATTGTCATCCACCGGGAATAGTCTTCCGGCCGATACAAGTTCCGCGCCCGTTTCGCTCCGGCGGACCGGCGCGCCAGGAGGACCGCTCATGGATCGCATCGCAAGAAGGCTGGCGCATCACCCGGGTGTCGTGCTCGGCGGCATGGTGATGCTCGGCGTGCTGGAATTCGTGGCGCTGCAGCGTGCCCAGCGCGCGCATCGCCGGCGCCGCCCGGAACCGGAGCGCAAGGCGGCCTGAGCGCTGCGCGGCGGGTGACGGGTCGGCGACAATGCGCGCCCGCCCGATCCTTGCCGAGCCTGTCCTTCGATGGCCGATTCCGCTGCTGAGCTTGCCGCTGCCGATCCCGTGCTGTTCCGCGTCGTCGAGGCCGCCAACGGCCGGCGGATCGGCATCGCCACGCTGAACAGCGAAAAGACGCTGCATGCGATCGGCCTGCCGATCATCCGCTTGCTCGATGCCCGCCTGTGCGACTGGGCTGCCGATCCGGCGATCGCCTGCGTGGTGCTGCACGGTGCCGGCGACAAGGCGTTCAGCGCCGGCGGCGACGTCAAGACGCTGGCGCGCGCCGTGGCCGCCGACGCTGGCGTCTTCCCGAGCGCGGCGGCGCTGGCCTTCTTCACCGAGGAATACCGCCTCGATCACCGCATCCACCGCTACCCGAAGCCGCTGCTGTGCTGGGGCGGCGGCATTGTCATGGGCGGCGGCATGGGCCTGTTCGTCGGCGCCAGCCACCGGGTGGTGACCGACACCACGCGCGCGGCGATGCCGGAAATCACCATCGGTCTGTTCCCGGATGTCGGCGGCAGCTGGTTCCTGCCGAAGCTCGGCACCCGCGCCGGGCTGTTCGCGGCACTGACCGGTGCGTTGCTGAACGGTGCCGACCTGCTGGCCGCCGGCCTCGCCGATCACGGCCTGCGGCAGGCGGATCGCGACGCGGTGTTCGCCAGCCTGGCGGCGATCGACTGGACGGGCGATGCCGTGGTCGACCGCGCGGCGCTGAGCGCCGTCCTGGCGGGCTTCGAAGCGGCCGCCGCCGGTCTGCTGCCGCCGTCGAAGCTGGCCACCCACGCCGCCACCATCGACGCCTTGTGCGCCGGCGATTCGCTGAC
Organism: uncultured Nevskia sp.; assembly: GCA_964411025.1. Classification (GTDB taxonomy): domain Bacteria; phylum Pseudomonadota; class Gammaproteobacteria; order Nevskiales; family Nevskiaceae; genus Nevskia. The sequence continues at coordinate 1,903 of CAYPJK010000280.1, read as the reverse complement.
CGAAGTGGTGGCGGCGATCACCGGCCATCGCGGTGACGATCCCTGGCTGCAGAAAGCGGCCGCCAGCTTGCGCGCCGGCTCGCCGACCACGGCCGCGTTGGTCTGGGCCGTGCGCCAGCATGCGGCCGGCCTGTCGCTGGCCGAGGTGTTCCGGCTGGAGCTGTGCATCGCGCTGCACTGCTGCGCCAACCCGGATTTCCCGGAGGGCGTACGCGCGCTGCTGGACGACAAGGACCACGC
>CAYPJK010000280.1:0-1653 GCA_964411025.1 uncultured Nevskia sp. | reverse complement strand
GCTGGCGGCTCACCGGGGGGAAGAAGTCGAGCAACGCGCCGGCCTGGTCGCCCGCCACCCTGGCGGCGATCGATCCAGCCGCGATCGCGGCCTATTTCGAAGCGCCGAACTGGGCGGCGCATCCGCTGGCCGATCTGGCCGACTGAAGCCGGGCGACCACGCCCGGCTGCGTTTTCAGAGGCCGGTGACCGGGTACAGCAGGTACAGGCCCAGCGCCGCCACACTGCCGTGGCCGGCGATCAGCAGCAGCGGCGTCGCGCCCTTGAACAGCACGCGGAACAGCAGCAGGCCGCCGGCCAGGCCGCTGGTGAACACGACCAGCGCCCACCAGGCCGCTTCCGGCGTGGCGTCGCCGCCCTGCAGGTTGGCCACGAACAGCGTGGCGCAGGCGGCGAGCCCGCCAAGCCCGTGACCGACGCCCATGAACGCCGGCGGCGATTTGCCGAAGGTGATGATCGCGGCCATGGTCAGGCCGCCGGCGGCAATGGCGGCGAACAGCAGGAAGGCAATCTGGGTCAGCGTCATGGTGTGTGTCCTTTCCCGTAAGGCGGTGGCGGGCCCGTTCTGTACGCATCTGCGGGCACTGGCAGCAGCGTGACCACTGTCATCAAGACCCGCCCCGGCAACAAGTCTGGGGCGAACCCGCAGGCGGTCCTCATACCGGGTCCAGTGGTTCCGGATCGCCGAACGTCAGGTGTTCCCACATGCGCTCGTAGACGCGTCCGGCTACCACCTGGCGGGCCACGGTCTCCTCGGCGCTGAGCCGCGTGTGGTCACCGTCCTGGCCGAGCGCCATCAGTCCGGTCTCGACTCGCGCCGCCTCTTCCAGAAACCACGACAGCGACACCGCCTCGATCAGGCTGGTGCCGACCACCACGGCGCCGTTGGCGCGCATCACCAGCGCATTACCGGCGCCGAGCGTCTCCGCCAGTCGGGCGGCAGCGGCGTCGTCACGCAGCAGACGGGGATCGTCCCAGAGCACCGGGCCGCTGCCATCCGCTTTCGCGAAGTAGGCGCCGAAGCCGTGGCGTGCCAGCGGCGTGCGCTTCAGCAGCGCCAGCAGGCCAGTCTGCGGCGGCATGATCCGGCAGATCGCGCCGACCTCTGCACGCCGCGCATAGACCTGCTGGTGGATGCGCACCTCGCCGAGCACACCGTCCGGCAACGGCCCGGTGGTGCGCACCACGGTGCCGGCATCGCTCGGCAGCAGGGTGCCCATCGGCTTCGCGGCGCAGACCAGGAAATGCCCGGCATCCAGCCGCAGGCTGCAGTGGCCGTAGGCGTGCACCAGGCCGCTGCGGGCCAGTGCGCGGGCGGCCTGGCGCAGCTGGCGCTGCTGGCTTTCGCTGGCTTCCGGCGGGCGTGCCGCCGTGTCGGGAACATTCATTCTTTGACCGATCAAGAGGTTGGTTTTGCAACTTACAAGCCGTTCAGCCGGAATGTTGAAAGTGTGCGAACGAGATAGTACGGTACCTTCCCATTCAACACGAGCCCCGCCTGCAACGCGGTGTCGACAGTGCCGCCGCGCCCGGCGCCGCCGTCGCTGCCAGTCGTTGGCGCGGCGGTCTTCGGAACCCCTGCACGACATGAGCAACAAGATCCGCTGCGCGATCATCGGCCCCGGGAACATCGGGACGGACCTGTTGTACAAGC
>CAYPJK010000279.1:0-4796 GCA_964411025.1 uncultured Nevskia sp. | reverse complement strand
CGGCATCAGCGAAGACAATCTGCACGCCGATCCCTTCCATCCGTTCGGAAGCTGACCTCGCCGGCGGTCGCTGGTCCGCCGCCTGTGCTGCATCGACGCGGCGCGCCCATCCCAGCCGCCTGGAAACGTCCCGCCCGAAACGACATCGCCCGGCCGAAGCCGGGCGATATCTGCAACGCACCACCCGCAGCCGTTCAGCAGATTGCGGCGTGCTCAAGGTCCGGCATCGGGCCGCGCCGAGGACCAATCACCAACTGCCGCGCACCGCGTACCGCGCTGGGCGAGATGCCGTAGCGCTGCTTGAACTGCCGCGAGAACGAGGCGAAATGCTGAAAACCGTGATCCATCGCGATGTCGGTGATCTTGCGATGACCATGACGCTCGTCACGCAGCAGGCGCATGCAGCAGTCCAGCCGGATCTCGCGAATCGCGCGGGTCGGCGTCAGGCCGTAACGCTCGAACAGCAGGTACAGCGCACGGCGCGACATGAACAGCTCGGCAGCGATGGCATCCGCATCCAGCGCAGGATCGGCGATGCGGCGAAGGATCACGTTGCGTGCGCGATCCAGGCGAGCGGTGCGCGTCGAGTCGCCACGCGGACGCTCGACGTCGGCCTGCACCGGTTCGGGGCGCCGCGTGAAGCGTTCGATCAGGCTGACATCGACCCGAAACCGGCTCGGCATCAGGGCCGCATAGGCGTGCGCTTCGACGACGGCGCGATTGAACAGCACGCGCCCACGTTCGTCGCCTGTCACGGTGTCGATCGCTGCGGCATACTCGTTCTCGCGCCACGGCAGCTCATCACTGCGGAGTCCGACGAACCAGCGGTACAGCGCGTTGTACTGCAGCTGTTCGAGCAGTTGCTCGTGGCTGGGGAACGAGTACAGGGCTTGCAGCAGCGCCGCGCGAATCAGGGGAGCGCAACGCGCCGCACCGACCGCAGCACCCTTGCAGATGTCATCGACCAGCGTGCGGATGTGAACCAGCGGGTGCACGTCCTCGGCACCGGGAATGACGTCTGCCCTGGTTGCCGAGCCATGCTTGATGGGCCCGAGGTCGCGGGAATCGTACATATCGAACTGTCCTCCTGTGCCGGCGAAGATGCCTGCCGCGTCTCCATTGGCGCGTCATGGTCTTCTGTCTCGCGGCCAGTCTCCCCGATCCCATCAGCAGCGTCATTCGCCCTTGGTGATATTCGATATTTGCCAAGCATCATTCCTGGTGATGACGCTGACGGCGGTGCAACAAATGCAGCATGGACAGCGCTATCGAACGGCGTCTAGAGATCGATCTCGATCCGTTCGGAGCGGGCGCGCGACACGCACACCATGATCGCGCGGTTGCCGGCCTTCTCGGCTGCCGACAGCACGGTGTCTCGATGCTCGCAGTCGCCGGCGAGCACCTCGGTTCGGCAGGTGCCGCAGGTGCCTTCGCGGCAGGCATAGGGCACGCCGCAGCCGTTGTCCTCGAGCACGTCGAGCAGGCTGCGATCGGCCGGCACCTGCAGCTCGATGCCGGTGCGCGCCAGCCGCACGCGGAACGCCTTGTCCGCTGTTGAATCGACAGCGGCGGCCGAGAACCACTCGAAGTGCAGGTCGTCGGGCGCGCGGCCGCTGCGGGAGCCGGCGGCCACGACGGCCTTCATCAGCGGCTCCGGGCCGCAGGTATAGATGCCGGCACTGGCCGGTGCTTGACGCAAGGCCGCGTCGGCGTCGAACAGACGGCCCTGCTGCTCGTCGTCGAAATGAAAGTGCACGCGTCCCGGGGCCAGCGCCTGCAGGGTTTCGTAGAACGCTGCTCGCACCCGGTTGCGCACGCAGTAGTGCAACGTCCACGGCCGGCCTTCCCGCTCGCTCTGGTGGATCATCGCCATGATCGGCGTGATGCCGATGCCGCCGGCGATGAACAGCCGCTCGCCGTCAGTCGCCGACAGCGGAAAGTGGTTGCGCGGTTCGCTGACTCGAACCAGCTGGCCCACGCGGTAGCTGTCGTGGATCCGCCGGGAACCGCCGCGGCTGTCTCGCGCCAGGCCGATGCCCAGACAGTAGCGATCCCGTTCCGACGGGTCGTTGCACAGCGAATAGCTGCGACGCAGCCGAGGCTCGATGTCCAGCTCGACATGCGCGCCTGCGGTGAACGGCGGCAACGGGCCGCCGGCGGGGTCACGCAGCTCGATCAGCAGCGCGTCGCGCGCCTCGCAGCGGATCGCGTCGATGCGCAGGGTCAACAGGGTTTGTGGGTTCATCGCTCGAAGGACAGTCAGCATAAAGGCGGGACGGCGTTCGCGATGAACGCCGCCCGCCTGCGGTCATCAGGCGGATTCGACGGCCTGTCGCGACGGGTTCTCTTCGCGAATCATCTTGTCGAGCACCCAGAGCATCTTGCCGGGGCCGGCATCGTGCGCGATGTTGACCATCTTCATGTCCGGCTTCTGCTTGCGCCGGATGTGCTGCGCCTCGAGCATGATCTTGTCTTCGGTGAAGGCCTCGTCGAGCGTGCCGCCGAGCAGGTCGCTGAGCCCCGGGAACTCGGTTTCCTTGCTGGCACCCCAGGAGTAGTAGTAGTCCACCGAATCCTCGTCGCACGGCGTCACGGCCTGACAGGTCCAGGTGTCGACCAGCAGTTGGCCGTTCGACTCACCCTCGGTGTTGGTACCGGCGCTGAAGGCGCGGAAGCGCATGATCCAGTTGCACGGCACGGTGTGGGTGATATCGAAGCAGATGTCGAGCTTGGTGCCGGCCGGGAAGATGTGCCGCACCGCGCCGGTCGGGTCGACGCCACGCACCCAGAACAGCGTGTGCAGACCGCGCGGGATGATGGTGTGGATCGGCTTGATCTGGCCGTAGGCCGGATCGCCGCCCACCGTATCCTGATGCACCCAGGTCAGGTGGCTGAGGTCCGCCAGGTTCTCGATTTCCCAGCGGTAGTTGGTCTTCACGTGCATCTGCGAGCTGCGCAGGTTCCAGTTCGGGTCCTTGAGGCCGACCGAGTGGCAGATCAGGTTCGGATCGGCCTTGGCCGGATCGCCCATCCACACCCAGACCCAGCTGTCCTTCTCGACCACCGGATAGCTGCGCACGCAGGCGCGTTCCGGAATCGTCGTCTGGCCGGGGATTTCCTCGCAGACGCCGTCGCTGTTGAACTTCATGCCGTGATACATGCAGCGCAGCGACCCCCCCTCCTTCCGGCCCAGCGACAGCGCCGCCTGCCGATGCGCGCAGCGGTCTTCCAGCGCCACCAGTTTGCCGTCCGGCTTGCGGTACAGCACCACCATTTCACCCGCCATCTTGCGCGGAATGATCGCCTTGCGGCCCTGATGAAACTCGTGCTCCCACCCGGCGCAGTACCAGGCGTTTTTCAGAAAGATTTCAGCCATGTCTCGCACTCCTCGCTCTGTCGTTGGGCTTGGCCGGGCGAACCGCACGACCCGATATCGGCGTTTCCCGATGTCGGCACGTTAAGGGCGGCCGTCCGCAGACACACCCGCCGATAAGGAGGGAAACGACGAACAGCCCCGATCCGGACAGCCGCGCGAACGGCGCGGATCACACCCACCTTTGCGGTGGGTGACAGCCGTCGCCGCGATCCTCAGTGTCTGCCGCACAAGCGGAAGCACCGGTCCCGAAAGCCGGCCGACAGCCGCGACAAGAGCGGTTGACGCGACCGCCAGGCTGCAAACACAGGAGGAAGCCACCCATGCCCGAGGCAAGCCCGGTCACTTCACGCGACAGCGATCGCGCGGCGTCGCGACCGCCGTTCCACGCTTCATCCACTGCCGACCATCCGTTCCCGCTGACGGCGGGCGATACCCCCCTCCCGGACGACCGCCCGCTGCTTGGCCGCGAGCATCCGCTGCATCTGGTCGACCGGGTGGTCCGCGACTGCCTTGGCGAACCGGCGGCGCAGCAATGGCTTGCCGCATTTGAAGCCATCGACGACTGCGCGCCGGCCGCCGAGCCCCTGCTGCGCGGCCTGCTGCTGCAGCCGCTGTACGCCATCGACGGCGATCAGCGGCTGCTCGAACAGCTGCACTACGACCTGCGCTTCCGCTGGTTCACCGGCTTGTCGCTGGGCGCGCCAGTCTGGTCCTGCGCCGAACACGCGGCGTTCCGCGACCGCCTGCTCGCGGCCGTCGAAGGCCGCCAGCTGCTCGACGAGCTGCTGCGCAGCCTGCGGCCGATCGCCCGCACCTGGCCGGAACAGTTCCGCTTCGACGAAACCATCCGCGACCGCTGGCAGCAGCTCCGGCCGGCGCCGCACCACCCGGACCTGCAGACCGAACAGCGCCACCGGCAGCTGCTGCGGGCTGCCGGCGTGCCCGATGGTGATGGACCGCTTGATCATCGGCTGCTGCGGGTGCTGGAACGGATCCTGACCCGCATCGGCGCGCCCGGCCTGAACGGCGACCGGCTGGCGGCCGATGTCGGCATGTCGCGCCGCGCGCTGTTCTACCTGTTCGACGCCCACGGTCTGACCCCGGCGGCGGTGATCCGCAACCTGCGGCTGGAGCACTGCCGGCAGTTGCTGCACGACGCCGACCACAGCCAGCATCGCCACTACGGCTGCTGCCAGCACGCCGCTGCTCATTGCCGCGCCCTACTTCGCCGGCTCGAGCTTGGTGATCGTGAACGCGCCGCCGACCTTGTCGGCCTGGAACTTCACCTTGTCGCCCGCCTTGACCTGGTCGAGCATCGCCGGGTCCTTGACCTGGAACACCATGGTCATGGGCGGCATGTCCAGGTTGGCAAGAGGCCCGTGCCTGATGGTGATCTTCTTCGCGTCCTTGTCGACCTTGC
>CAYPJK010000278.1:0-4853 GCA_964411025.1 uncultured Nevskia sp. | reverse complement strand
TACCTGAGCCGCGCGCTGCTGATCGCGCTGTATCTGGCGTCGCCACGCAATGCGCTGAGCGTCTACCTGCTGGCCGCCGGCCTCGGCTTCACCTTCCTGGCCACGGTGCCGCCCACCGCCGGGCTGGTCGGCAAGCTGTTCGGCACCCGCTATCTCGGCACGCTGTTCGGGCTGACCCTGGTCAGCCACCAGATCGGCGGCTTCTTCGGCGCCTGGCTGGGCGGCGTCACCATCAGCCGCTTCGGCGACTACGGCTGGATGTGGATCGCCGACATGGCGCTGGCGCTGCTCGCCGCGCTGTTCTGCCTGCCGGTCCGCGAAGCGCGGCTGCCGCCGACGCCCGCCGCGCAGCCGGCCTGATCCGGCCGCAGGGCCTCAGGGCCTCAGGGCACGTCGGTCAGCAGCGCTTTCAGCTTCTGCAGGTCGGCTTCGTTGCTGTTCGACAGCACGATGAAGCTGCGGCCGTGGTCGAGGTCGCGCAGCCACAGCGCGTTGCTGCCCTGGATCGCGCCCTGCCGCTCGGCGCAGCGGGTATCGCGGCCGGCCACCGAGCAGGGATAGGTCCAGAAGCCGTACGCGACGTAACCCAGTGCTTCGTGCGGGCGCAGCATCGTCGCCGTCGACTGCGCATTGAGCAGCCGCTGCTCGCGCAGCGCGCGGTCGAAGCGCAACAGGTCATCGACGGTCGAGCGCATCGCGCCGGCCGCGCCGAAGCTTTCCGGGAAGTACGGCGGATCGGCGCGCAGCACGCCGGGCGCGGTGTCGGCATCGACGACATAGGCCGAGGCCAGCTGCGGCACCCGGTCGCCGCTGCGCAGCATGGCGGTGTCGCGCAGGCCCAGCGGCCTGACGATGCGCTCGTCGACCAGCGTTGCGAACGGCTTGCCGTCCACCGCTTCGAGCAGCAGCTCCAGCAGCCGGTAGTCGACGTTCTTGTAGGCGAAGCGGCTGCCGGGCGGCGACTGCAGCGGGCCGCCGGCTTCGCGCTCGACGAACGCGGCGGCATCGAGCGGCTGCTGGTAGGGCCGCATGCCATCGTTCTGATCGTGATCGGACAGGCCGGAGGCATAGGTGAGCAGTTCGTCGACGGTCACCGCGGCGAACGGCCGCTCGGCATAGGCCGGCAGCCATCGGGACAGCGGCGCGTCGAGCTGCAAGCGCCCGGCTTCCACCGCCTGCATCACCAGCACCGCCGTGAAGGTCTTGGTCAGCGAAGCGATGCGGAAGCGGGTGTCGGCGCGGTTCGGCTGTCGCCATTCCTCGCTGGCCAGGCCGAAGGCGCCCCGGTAGACCGGCTTGCCGTGGTCGGCCACCAGCACCACGCCGCGGAAATGCTGGCTGCGGGCGAACGCGCGGACCACGGCGTCGAAGCCGGCTGGTCCCGCCGCAGGGGCGGCAGCGGCCAGCAGCGGCAGGCCGAACAGAAGCACCGCAGCGGCGGCACGGCGAAGCAGGGGAGCGGGCATGTGCGGGATCGGGCAGGTGATGGCTGCCAGCGATCCTGCCCGAGCGGCTACTTCGGCGCAGCCTCGATCAGCAGCGCCGGCCGCCGCCGCGCGCGGACGATGCCGTCGCCGGCGTAGATCACCAGCGCCATCCAGATCAGCGCGAAGCCGATCGCCCGCGCCTGCGTGAACGGCTCGTGGTACAGGAACACGCCGAGCAGCAGCTGCAGGGTCGGACCGATGTACTGGATCAGGCCGATCGTCGAATACGGGATCAGCCGCGCGCCGAAGGCGAACAGCGCCAGCGGCACCGCCGTCACCAGGCCGCCGGCGAACAGCATCAGGTCGATCAGCAAGGTCGTGTGGCCGAAGGCGCCGTCGCCGTGCAGCTGCAGCCACAGCAGGTAGACGGCGGCGAACAGCGCGATCAGCAGCGTCTCGGCGAGCAGGCCGGCGATCGCGTCGACCTTCACGGTCTTGCGCAGCAGTCCGTACAGGCCGAACGAGAACGCCAGCGCCAGCGAGGTCCACGGCAGGCTGCCGGTCTGCACCGTCAGCCAGGACACGCCGGCGAACGCGAACGCCACCGCCAGCCACTGCGGGCGGTTCAGCTGCTCCTTCAGGATCAGCACGCCCAGCAGCACGTTGACCAGCGGATTGATGAAGTAGCCGAGGCTGGTCTCCAGCACATGGCCGGAGTTGACGCTCCAGACGTAGATGATCCAGTTGCAGGAAATCAGCAGCGCGGTGACGAACAGCCGCAGTCGGGTCGGGCCATCGGCGAGCGCCGTACGCACCTGCGCCAGCTGGCCGCGATAGCCGAGCCAGGCCATCACGAACAGGCAGCACCACAGCAGCCGGTGCGACATGATCTGCAGGGTCGGCACGCTGCTCATCGGCTTCAGGTACAGCGGCAGCAGGCCCCAGACCAGGAAGGCGCCGATCGCGGCAGCGTGACCGCGGTTGAACGACGAGGAGGAAGCAGCGGCCGCAGGCGCGGCGGCGGGAGTCGACATGGTGTCCTCGGTGGCGGGTCGGCCACCGCAAGCTTGGAGGCGCGCGATGATACGCCTGCCGTCCCGCGCTTCGATGACGGCCGCCGCCCTTCATCCGCTCCGCCATGCCGACGCTCCGCGACATCGACGACTGGTACGCCCGCCGCCACTGGACGGTGTTCGATTTCCAGCGCGCCTGCTGGGATGCCTACCGGCGCGGCGAATCGGGCCTGATCCACGCGCCGACCGGCTGCGGCAAGACACTCGCGGCCTGGCTCGGGCCGCTGCTGGAAGCGGAAAGCGCAGACGAGCCGATCCGGGTGCTGTGGATCACGCCGATGCGGGCGCTGGCGGCCGACACCACCGCCAGCCTGCAGGCCGCCTGCGAGGCGCTGGGCGTGCCGTGGAAAGTCGAATGCCGCACCGGCGACACGGCGGCTGGCGCGCGGGCGAAGCAGCGCAAGCGACTGCCGCAATGTCTGGTGACGACGCCGGAATCAGCCTCGCTGCTGCTCAGCTATGCCGACCTGATTCCGCAGTGGCGCGGCCTGAAGGCGGTGGTCGTCGATGAATGGCATGAGCTGCTGGCGACCAAGCGCGGCGTGCAGACCGAACTGGTGATCGCGCGGCTGCGGGCGCTGACGGCAACCGCCGACGCGGCGCCCGCTCTGCGGGTCTGGGGGCTGTCGGCAACCCTGGGCAATCTCGACGAGGCGCAGGCCGCGCTGCTCGGGCCGACCCGCGATCCGGCCCGAAGCCGCACCTACGGCGCCGACCTGCCGAAGACCCTGCACCTCGACACGCTGGTGCCCGATGCCGTCGACCGCTTTCCCTGGGGCGGCCACATGGGTCTGCCGCTGCTGCCGAAGGTCGCCGAGGTGCTCGACCGCGCCCGCTCGACCTTGGTGTTCACCAACACCCGCGCGCAGGCCGAGCGCTGGTTCGAGGCGATCCAGATGATTCGCCCGGAACTCCCCAGCGCGCTGCATCACGGCTCGGTCGACGCCGAGGCGCGCGCGGCGGTCGAACAGGGGCTCAAGGACGGCGCGCTGCGCGTGGTGGTGGCGACCAGCTCGCTCGATCTCGGCGTCGATTTCTCGCCGGTCGAGCAGGTCGTGCAGATCGGCGGGCCGAAAGGCGTGGCGCGGCTGCTGCAGCGGGCCGGCCGCTCCGGCCACCAGCCCGGGCTCGCCAGCCGCATCGTCTGCGTGCCGACCCATGCGCTGGAACTGGCCGAGTTCGCGGCGGCCCGGACGGCGATCGAGCAGCGCCGCATCGAGGCGCGGCCGCCGCTGGTCCACTGCCTGGATGTGCTGGCCCAGCATGTCGTGACCTTGGCGCTGACCGGCACGACGACCGCCGAGGCGATCCGCGCCGAGATCGCGACCAGCCACGCCTACGCCGCGCTTCCGGAGGCCGAATGGCAGTGGGTGCTCGATTTCGTCATGCGCGGCGGGGCGCTGCACGCCTACCCGCAGTTCCGCAAGGTGATCGTCCGCGATGACGGCGTGCTGGCCGTCGACGATGCCACGGTCGCCCGCCGTCACCGGATGAGCGTCGGCACCATCACTTCGGACTCGATGATGCGGGTGAAGTACCTGAGCGGTGCCGGCGTCGGCTCGGTGGAGGAAAGCTTCATCGCGCGGCTCAAGCCGGGTGAAAGCTTCCTGTTCGCCGGGCGCAAGCTGACCCTGGTGCGGGTCAAGGACATGGCCGCCTATGTGAAGCCGGGCGGCAAGAGCCAGACCATTCCGCGCTGGAACGGCGGCAAGATGCCGCTGTCGTCCACGCTCGCCGAAAGCCTGGTCGAACTGCTGGCCGCGCCGGATCAGTCCGGTGCGCCGGAAGTGCAGGCGCTGGCACCGCTGCTGGCGATCCAGCGCCAGTGGTCCCGGCTGCCGCAGCCCGGCGTGCTGCTGGCCGAACGGGCGACGTCGCGCGAAGGCGAGCATCTGTTCGTCTACCCGTTCGCCGGACGCCACGTGCACGAGGGGCTGGCGGCGCTGCTGGCCTGGCGGCTGTCGAAGCGCGCGAAGATCACCGCCACGCTGACGCCGAACGACTACGGCTTCGAGCTGCTGGCGGAATCCTTGCCGGCGCTCGATGGTGAAACCCTGCAAGCGCTGTTCTCCCCGACGGATCTGGACCTCGACCTGCCGGCCAGCCTGAACGCGGCCGAAATGGCCAAGCGCCGTTTCCGCGAGATCGCCCGCGTCGCCGGGCTGGTGTTCGAGGGCTATCCGGGCGCCGGCAAGACGGTGAAGCAGGTGCAGGTGTCGTCCGGCCTGCTGTTCGACGTGCTGACCAAGTACGACCGCGACAACCTGCTGACCCGGCAGGCGCTGGCCGAGGTGCTGGAGCAGCAGCTCGACTACCGCCGGCTGCGGCAGGCGGTCGAGGCCATCGCGCAGCA
>CAYPJK010000277.1:4622-4879 GCA_964411025.1 uncultured Nevskia sp. | reverse complement strand
TCGCGCGCCTGCAAGGTCAGCGTGAATCCCGGCTAGCCGTCGAGATCGACGGTGCGGCCAACGATGCGGCCCGGCATCTGCCGCACGTACTGCTGGCGCGCGGTCAGGAAACCGAAGTACGGCCCGCCGGACGACAGCGGCGCGCCGAGCGGCTGGCCATCGCCGCAGACGATGTCCGCGCCTTTCGTGCCCCATTCGCCCGGCGGCTTCAGCAGCGCCAGCGATACCGGATTGACCAGCGCCACCACCAGCGCGCC
>CAYPJK010000277.1:0-4612 GCA_964411025.1 uncultured Nevskia sp. | reverse complement strand
TCGCATCGACATCCTCAAGCACGCCGAAGAAGTTCGGCTGGGCGATCACGACGGCGGTGATGCCCTGCCCTTCATGCGCCTTGAGGCTGTCGAGCGTGGTCTGGCCACGGGCCGGATCGAAGGCCAGCGGCTGCGGCTGGATGCCCTGCGCTTCGGTGATTGCCGCCACCACCTCGCGGTAGTACGGATGCACGGCCGCCGGCATCAGGACCCGGCCGTCGCCCACGCCCGGGTTGGCGCGCACCGCCATCAGCAGCGCTTCGGCGAGCGCGGAGGCACCGTCGTACAGCGAGGCGTTCGACACCTCCATGCCGGTGAGCTGGCACATCATCGACTGGTACTCGTAGAGCAGCTGCAAGGTGCCCTGGCTGGCCTCGGCCTGGTACGGCGTATAGGCCGAGTAGAACTCGCCGCGCGTGGCGATTTCCCAGACCGCCGCCGGAATGTGGTGCTCGTAGGCGCCGGCGCCGCAGAAGTTCAGCAGCGTGCCGTCCTGCGCGGCGCGCGCCTGCATCAGCCGGGCGATGTCCATCTCGGCGATCCGCGGCGGCACCCGGGAAAGGCCCCGGCAGCGCAGTTCGGCGGGAATCTCGCCGAACAGCGCATCGATCGACGGGGCACCGATGGTCGCCAGCATCTCGGCGACATCGGTCTCGGTGTGGGGAATGAAAGGCATGGCGGTCAGGACCCGGGCAGCGCTGCGGCAGCGGCCATCAGCTCAGCGAAGCGAGGTAGCCGGCGGCGTCCAGCAGGCCGTCGACATCGGCCGGATTCGCGGGCTTGAGCTTCCACAGCCAGCCGGCCTCGTACGGCGCATCGTTGACCAGTTCGGGGTTCTCGCCGAGCTTGGCGTTGGCGTCGACGACCGTGCCGGCCACCGGGGCATAGACATCGCTGGCGGCCTTCACCGATTCGACGACGCAGCAGGCTTCATCGGCGGCCAGCACCCGGCCGACCTTCGGGGTTTCGACGAACACCAGATCGCCAAGCGCGGCCTGCGCGTGGTCGGTGATGCCGATCAGCAGCGTGCCGTCGGGCAAGGTCTTCACCCACTCGTGGGACTTGGCGTACTTGAGGTCTGCAGGCGTGTTGCTCATGGGTTAGGTCTCGGGGCCAACGGGCCGGTGGGCGAACAAACAGGGACGATCCATCTCAATCAGCTGCGCGGCGTCGGGGCCGCGCTTGCAACCAGAACCTTGCCGTGGCGCACGAACGGCGGCTTCGCTTCGCGAACGGCATGCCACTGGCCGCGGATCTCGACCTCGAACGGCGGCTCGGCATTGGCGGCGACGCGGGCCAGCGCGATCGAGCCCTTCAGGGTCGGCGCGTAGCCGCCGCTGGTGAGCTCGCCAACCCGACCGCCGGCGGCGCGTACCGGCATGTGGCCGCGCAGCACGCCACGGCCCTCAAGCACCAGGCCGATCGCCTTGCGGCCGAGCGTCGCCTGCTGCGCTTCGAGCGCCTCGCGGCCGACGAAGGCGCGGTGGCTGTCGGCCAGCGACACCGTCCAGGCGAGGCCGCATTCGAGCGGGCTGACCGTTTCGTCCATGTCCTGGCCGTAGAGATTCATGCCCGCTTCCAGGCGCAGCGTGTCACGCGCGCCAAGGCCGCAGGGCGTGACGCCGGCGGCCAGCAGGGCCCGCCAGAGCTGCAGCAGTTCGTCATGCGGCAGGATCAGCTCGTAGCCATCCTCGCCGGTATAGCCGGTGCGGCCGACGAACAGTTCGCCATGCCAGGCGGCGCTGAACGGCGTCAGCGCCGAGGCACGTTCCGCCAGTTCCGGCGGCAGCAGCGCCTGTACCCGCTGGCGCGCCGCCGGGCCCTGCACGGCGAGGATGCCGAGATCGTGACGATGGCGGATCTCGACCTCGAAGCCGCCCGCCTCGGCCTGCAGCCAGGCGAGGTCCTTGTCGGTGGTGCCGGCGTTGACCACCAGCCGGAACCAGGATTCGTCGAGGCGGTAGACGATCAGGTCGTCGATCACGCCGCCGTCGCGGTTCAGCATGCAGCTGTACAGCGCCTTGCCGGGGCTTTGCAGCCGCGCCACGTCATTGGCGAGCAGGTGGCGGAGGAAGTCGCGCGCCTGGCTGCCCAGCACGTCGACGGCACTCATGTGGGCCACGTCGAACATCCCGGCGACCGCGCGCACGGCGTGGTGTTCGTCGAGTTGCGACGCGTACTGGATCGGCATGTCCCAGCCGGCGAAATCCACCATCCGGGCGCCGAGGCGCAGGTGTTCGGCGTGCAGCGCGGTGTGCTTCAGCATGTGGCAGTACGGGCTCGGCGACGAAGGGCCTCAGGCAGATATTGCATGAGGAAACGGGCTTGCAGCGCAGCCTTCGAAGGCCATCGCACCCGTGTCCCCATCATTCACCCGGCGCTCCGGCCGTCGCTTTCGCGCCGGCGTTCGGAACAGCAGGGCCACGTTTCAAGGAACCGGTGCTCCGGCCGTCGCTTTCGCGCCGACGTTCGGAACAGCAGGGCCACGTTTCAAGGAACCGGTGCTCCGGCCGTCGCTTTCGCGCCGGCGTTCGAAGCCACTGCGAGCAGTGCTCGCAAAGCCGTGGCTTCTCACCCCCATCTGTCCTTTCGTACCTGAGCGTTTGGCGCCTTCGGTGGCTCGCCGACATCGCGAGCGCTCTCCAGAGTGTCCACAGCAGGCAATCCGTTGACCTGAGCGATTCCGGGGGGATTGCGCCTTCGGTGCCGGGGGTTCCGGGCTCTCTTGCCTGCGGGTGGAAGTGTAGTCCGATCGCAGGCCGGCCTGCCATCGGCGCTTCATGTTGCGGGCTCAGCATCACTCACCTGTCCCGTCCGGAGTGCCCACGATGAAAGCCCGTCTGCGCCGTTGCCTCGTCACCCTCGCCGTTGCCGGCGGCCTGCCGTTCGGCGGCGCCTCGGCCGCCGTCACCCTGCTCGGCACCGGTGCCATTGCCGGCACCGCCACCGACCAGTCCGGCTTCACCGGCGTGCTCGAGGACGGCGTGACCCTGAAGAACCAGATCGGTGGCTTCGGCTCGGCCTTTGCCTACACCGGTCGCGGCCAGCGCTTCGTCGCAGCGCCGGATCGCGGCCCGGCCGACGGCGCAACGAGCTATGTCGACCGCCTGTACCGGATCGACATCGGCGTCCGCCAGATCGCGCCGTACGGCCCGAACGCCTTCCAGTTCTCGCCGGTGGTGACCGGCACGCTGCTGCTTGCCAACGAGGCCGGCCAGCCGTTCACTGGCAGCAGCGCGGCGTTCGATCCGAGTGGCTCGACCGACAGCCTGCGGCTCGACCCGGAAGGCATCCGCGTCGATGCCTGCGGCACCACCGCCTACATTTCCGACGAGTACGGCCCGTACCTGTACGCGTTCGACCTGGCCAGCGGCCGCCGCCGCAGCGCGATCAAGCTGCCGAACAAGCTCTTGATCGACGCGCCGTCCTCGCTGCCGGCCAACGAACTGAACAACAACGCCGCCGGCCGCCAGGCGAACCGCGGCATGGAAGGCCTGGCGATCAGCCCGGATGGCAGCAAGCTGTATGGGCTGATGCAGAACGCGCTGATCCAGGATGGCGCGCTCGGTGCAGGCAATGCCCGGATCAGCACTGGCGCGCGACTGGTGGAGATCACCCTGGGGACCGGCGAACTGCGCGAGTTCTATTACCCGCTGGACGCCGCCAGTAACGGCCTGAACGAAATCCTGGCGGTCAGCGACCACAGCTTCCTGGTCATTGAGCGCGATGGCCGCGCGGGCACCGCCGCCCAGTTCAAGCGCGTGTTCAAGATCGACATTGCCGGCGCCAGCGATATCCGGGCGGTGAAATCGCTGCCGTCGACCGGCCTGCCGGCCGGCGTCGTGCCGGTTGCCAAGACGACGTTCCTCGACCTGCTCGACCCGGCTTACGGCCTGGCCGGTGCCGGCTTCCCCGAAAAGATCGAAGGCCTGGCCTTCGGCCCGGATCTGCCAAGCGGCCAGCACAGCCTGTTGGTGACCTCGGACAACGACTTCATGGCCGGCCAGCCGTCGAAAATCTTCGTCTTCGGCATCGACCCGGCCGAGCTTCCGGACTACCAGCCGCAGCAGTTCCGCAGCTGCCGCTGAGGCCGTTCGCGGCCACGAAAAAGCCCCGCGCGAGGCGGGGCTTTTTCGTCATCCGGCAGGCTTTGCAGCGGCCGGTCGGCGACTTCAGGCCGCCTTGTTGGAGGCCAGGAAGTCCATCGCGAAGCGCTGCAGCACGCCGCCCGCCTCGTAGACCAGCACTTCTTCGTCGGAATCCAGACGGCAGGTCATCGGCACTTCGAGCTTCTCGCCGTTCTTGCGCGTGATGACCAGGGTCAGGGTCGTGCGCGGCGCCAGCTTGCCTTCGACGTCATAGGTTTCGGTGCCATCCAGGCCCAGGGTCAGGCGCGTGGTGCCCGGCTTGAACTCCAGCGGCAGCACGCCCATGCCAATGAGATTGGTACGGTGGATGCGCTCGAAGCCTTCGGCGGCGATCACCTCGACGCCGGCCAGACGCACGCCCTTCGCCGCCCAGTCACGCGAGCTGCCCTGACCGTAGTCGGCACCGGCGACGATGATCAGCGGCTGCTTGCGCTCCATGTAGGTCTCGATCGCCTCCCACATGC
>CAYPJK010000276.1:0-4879 GCA_964411025.1 uncultured Nevskia sp. | reverse complement strand
CCGGACGGCAGCGCGCCGAAGCGCCGCAAGCCGCTCGGTGGCGCCGCCGATCCGGGCCAGCTGCCGATGGGCTGCGTCTTCCATCCGCGCTGCCCGCTGGTCGAGCACGCCTGCGTGCAGAGCGTGCCGGGCCTGCGCAAGGTCGATGGCGCCGACCAGTACGCCGCCTGCCATTTCGTGGCCGCGGGCGGCTGACCGTTTCCGCGGCGCTTCAGACCCGCTTGCAGTCCGGGCGCCGGCCGTTGGCCAGCGCCTGCACGTAGACCGGCACGTCCTGCGGCAGCCTGGCTTCGATCTGGCGGATGCGGGTTTCGTCGGACGGATGGCTGGACGCGAATTCCGGCGGCTTCTGCCCGCCGGACTTGGCCATGTTCCGCCACAGCGCCGCTGCCTGCCGCGGATCGAAGCCGGCCTTCGCCATGTAGTCGAGCCCGAGCAGGTCCGCCTCGCTTTCGTGGGCGCGCGAGAACGGCAGCAGCACGCCGTACTGGGCGCCGGCGCCGAGCGCCGACATCAGCGTGTCGCCACCGACACCGCCACCGACCAGCACCTGCGCCATCGTCAGGCCGACGCTGGTGACCTGCTGCTGCGACACGCGCTCGTTGGAATGCCCGGCAATCACGTGCGCGACCTCGTGGCCGATCACGGCCGCGAGCTGGTCCGGTGTTTCGGTGATCGCCAGCAGGCCGGTGTAGACGCCGATCTTGCCGCCCGGCAGCGCGAAGGCGTTGACGTCCTTGGAGTCGAACACCTTCACTTCCCAGGTGCCGCCGACTTCCCGGGTGATCGCGTTGGCCACGCAGTTGACGTAAGCCGTGGTGCGGCCGTCGCTGGTCACCGGCGTCTTCTTTGCCGTTTCCTGGAAGGCGGTGGCGCCGAGCTGGTTCAGCTCGCTGTCCGACACCAGCTTGAGCTGCGAACGGCCCAGCGGCGAGGTCGCGCAGGCGGCCAGCGCGGTGACGGCGAGGCCGGACAGCACGAGATTTCTTGACGGTTTGCGCATCGGGGGAGGGTCTCCGGGGCTGCGCGATATAGTCGCGACAGCTCATTATCTTTCAGTCTACGAGGTTGCCGCCGCGATGAGACCGATCCTGCCGCGCTTGATTCCCTGGCTCTGGCTGCTGCTGGCCGGCAGCGCATCGGCCGCCAGCGGTTCGCTGCAGCCGAAGCCCGATCCGGCGCTGAGCCCGGCCGCCGTCGTGCAGCTGCAGCTGGCGGCGCTGGCGCGGGTCGATCACCCGCAACGCGATGCCGGAATGGCCGTGGTGTTCGGCTTCGCCTCGCCCGGCAACCGCAGTCTGACCGGGCCGCTGAAGCGCTTTGCGACGATGATCCGCGAAGGCTACCCGGCGCTACTGAACCACCGCAGCAGCACGCTGGCACCGCTGATCATGCAGGGCGACATTGCGCTGCAGGGCGTCGAGCTGATCGATCGCGAAGGCCGGCAGCATCGCTACGTGTTCCAGCTGTCGAAGCAGTCGGACGGCGAATTCAAGGACTGCTGGATGACCGACAGCGTGCTGCAGGCACCGGACGATCCCGAAGTATCGACCTGACGCGGATGCGCCGCGTTCAGCCGCCGGTCATCGCCTTCTTGAGGCCCATGCTCATCGCCGACACGCCGCCCAGCGACCAGCCGCCGTCGACGGCCAGCACCACGCCGGTCACGTAGCGGGCCAGCGGGCTCGACAGCCACAGCGCCGCCTGGGCGATGTCATCGGTGGTGCCGTAGCAGCCGAGCGGCACGCTGTCGGTGATCAGCTGGTTGGCGCGCTCGTTCGGCGCCAGTCGGCGCATGCCTTCGGTGCCCTCGATCGGCCCCGGCGCAATGGAGTTGACGCGGATGCCGGCCGCGCCCCACTCCAGCGCGGCAACCCGGGTCACCATGTCGACGCCGGCCTTGGCCGCGCAGACGTGCATCTGGAAGTCCATCGGAATCCACGCCTGCGGCGCCGAGATGTTGATCACCGACGCGCCCGGCTTGGCCAGGTACGGAAAGGCCGCGCGCACCACGTGGAAGGTGCCGAGCAGGTCGATGTCGACCACCGACTTGAAGCCGTTCGGCGAGATGCCGACGGCCGGCGCCGGGAAGTTGCCGGCAGCGCCGGAAACCAGCACGTCGATCGCGCCGAAGCGGGTGGCGGTGTCCTTGAACGCCGCCTCGACGGCGGCGTAGTCGCGGACGTCCGCCGCGTGGCCGAAGGCTTCGCCGCCGTGTGCCTTCAGCGCGGCCACCGCCGCGTCGACCTTGTCCTGCTTGCGCGACATCACCACGACGCGCGCACCGGCGCGGGCGAATGCATCGGCGATGCCGAGATTGATGCCGCTGGTGCCGCCGGACACGAAGACGGTCTTGTTCGCGTAGTCGTACATCGGATGCTCCGGATGATGGGAAGGAATCAGGCCGGCGCAGTCCAGGCCAGCTCGGCCAGCAGCTGCGGGTGCAACGCCGGTGTGGCGGCCAGCACGCTGGTGGTGGCCAGCGACAGCGGCCGACCTTCGAGATCGGTGAACTCACCGCCGGCCTCGCGGACGATGACGCTGAGTGCGGCGATGTCGAGGATGTTGACGTCGGACTCCACCACCGCGTCGATGCGGCCGGAGGCCAGCAGGTGGTAGTGCAGGAAATCGCCGTAGCCGCGAATGCGGTGGACCTTGCCGATCAGCCCGCCCAGCCGCGCCCAGGCCGGGCTGGCGGCAAGCCGTGCCAGGTTGCCGGTCGAAAGCGTGGCCCTGGCGATCGTCGCGGTGCCCGCAATCGTCAGCCGCTGGTTGTCGCACCAGGCGCCCTGACCGCGTTCGGCGTAGACCACTTCGCCCAGTGCACCGTCCCAGCAGGGCGCCGACGACACGCCGACGATCAGCTCGCCGTCCTTCATCAGCGCGATCTGGGTCGAAAACATCGGGTAGCCGCGCACGAAGCTCTTGGTGCCGTCGATTGGATCGATCAGCCACAAGTGGCGGTTGTCGCCGGTTTCCTTGCCGAGTTCCTCGCCAAAGAAGCCGTGATCCGGGAAGTGCTGCTTGAGTACCGACTTGATGACCCGCTCGGCGGCGATGTCGACTTCGGTCACCGGGCTCGAGTCGGCCTTGGTCTCGACTTCGAACTGGCCGCGATAGGCGCGGCGAATCTCGGCGGCGGCGGCTTCGGCGGCCTCGAGGGCGGCGGCGAGGTAGGGACTGACGGTCAAGCGCGGACTCCAGAGCAACGCGGGGGCGAATGATAACCGTGCCCGGCGACCCGCCCGGCAGGCCGATCGTATGGTGGG
The DNA here is from genome assembly GCA_964411025.1 of uncultured Nevskia sp. Classification (GTDB taxonomy): domain Bacteria; phylum Pseudomonadota; class Gammaproteobacteria; order Nevskiales; family Nevskiaceae; genus Nevskia. The sequence goes on along the minus strand of CAYPJK010000276.1, from coordinate 1,610 downwards.
ATACCATATCGGCGTTCGCAGGTGCCCTGAACCCCGCTCGACACGGTGTCAGGGTTAAACGGGAAGCCGGTGCGTCGTTCCGCCACACGGGATCGACAAGCCCGGCACTGCCCCCGCAACGGTAGATGGGAGTACTTCGGCCAAACGCCACTGGATCGTGTCCCGATCCGGGAAGGTGCCGAAGGAAGGTGTGTGCGGCATCGCGCCTTCGCTCATGAGTCCGGAGACCGGCCTGGAACGGGTCCGCATGCAGCCGCATGCGGGTATTCCGATCAGTGTGCCTGCGGGGACGCGGGCCACAGGAGACTCCAGATGAAATCCGCGTTGTTGGCGGCGCTCGTTGCAGCGCCTGTGTTTTGTCTTGCCCAGCAGAATCCTTCCTCCTCGACCATGCCGGCGCCCGCTGCCGGCAGCGCTGACGCGCCGGTGGCACTCGATCCGGTGCTGGTCACCGCCAGCCGCACGCCACAGCCGCAGTCGCGGATCGGCGCGGCGACCATCGTCATCGACCGCGCACAGATTCTTGCCGCGCAGGCCGGTGACATCGCCGAGCTGCTGCGCTTCCACGCCGGCATCGAGATCGGCCGCAGCGGCGGCCCGGGCCAGCTGACCTCGGCGTTCATCCGCGGCGGCGAGTCGAACCACACGCTGGTGCTGATCGACGGCGTGCGCGTCAACCCGGCGACGGCCGGCGGCGCGGCGCTGCAGAACCTGGCGCCGGACATGATCGAGCGCATCGAGATCGTCAAAGGTCCGCGCTCGACGCTGTATGGCTCCGATGCGCTGGCGGGTGTCATCAACATCATCACCCGCGGTGCCGCGACACGGCAGATCGACGCCAGCATCCGCGGCGGGTCCTACGGCACCGTCGACGGCGCTGCCAGCTACGCCAACCGCGTCGGCGCCTACGGCTTCTCGGTGCAGACCGAACAGCAGCGCACCGATGGCCTGTCCGCCTGCGAAGGCGGCCCGGACAAGAGCGGCTTTCGCAACAACTCGGTCAACGTCAAGGCCAGCGCCGATGCCGGCGTCGCGCTGTTCGAGGCGCGCGCCTACAACACCCAGGGGAAGGTCGAGACCTACGACTCCTGCAGCCCCCTGTTCGGCCTGAACCCGGCGGCGCAGGCGTTCCGCAACCAGGTGCTGGCGCTGTCGGCGGCGGCGCAGCTGCTCGACAACTGGGACTCGCTGCTGACCCTGAGCCGCGGCGAGGACCGCATCCACCAGTACACGTCGCCGGACACCGTGCGCACGATCCGGCCGATGCTCGACTGGCAGAACACGGTGACCGTACTGCCCGAGCTGCGGGCGCTGTTCGGCGGCCAGGTGTCGCAGGAGCGTGTCGATGCGCTGAGCTTCGGCTCGACGATTCACCAGGTGGTCGATCTGTACAACGTCTTCCTGCAGACGCAGTACGACCGCGCCGAGCACCACCTGCAGCTGGCCGGCAGCCTGCTGAACCACGATGCCTTCGGCAGTCGCTTCACCTGGAACGCCGAGTACGGCTACGACCTGCCGCGCACCGCCCAGCTGGGCACCAGCCTGATCGCCGCCGCCGGCAGCGGATTCCGGGCGCCGGACGCCACCGACCGCTTCGGCTTCGGCGGCAA
>CAYPJK010000275.1:1719-4886 GCA_964411025.1 uncultured Nevskia sp. | reverse complement strand
GGGGCTGGCGACGAAGCCGAGGTCCTCGAGATCGGCCATGACGTTGCGGATCGTCGCCGGACTGAGTTCCACCTTGAAGGCGCGCGCCAGGGTGCGCGAGCCGACCGGCTGGCCATCCTGCAGATGGCGCTCGATCAGCAACTTCAGCAGTTCGGCGGCACGGGGATCGAGTTTCTCGGACATGGGCATTGCAAGGTTCGGGCAGCACGGCACGGGCAGGCAAGAATCGCACGCAGACGGTGCGTCGCACCGGCCTTAGGTTTGCGGATTTCATGATAATTTGCGCCCAACTCGCAAAACCAAGTGCGCCGCCGGTCACTCCGACTGTCCCTCGTGACTCCCAGCCTTTTCCAGACCGTCGGCGTGATCGGCAAGCGCCGCGATCCCCGCGTCACCGATACGCTCGGCCGGCTCTGCGCCCTGCTTCGCGAACACCGCCGCGACGTGCTGGTGGAAACCGAAACCGCCCGCCTGCTGCCGTCCGGCAGTTGCCCGACCGCCAGCCGCGAGGAACTGGCCAGCCGCTGCCAGCTGATCGTGGTGATCGGCGGCGACGGCACCCTGCTCGACGCCGGCCGCAGCCTGGCCAGTTCCGGTGTGCCGATCCTGGGCGTCAATCAGGGCAGGCTCGGCTTTCTGGTCGATGTCCGCCCGGAGGACATGGCGGCCACGCTCGGCGCCCTGTTCCGCGGCGAATACATCCGCGAGACGCGGCTGGTGCTGGAAGCCCGCGTGCGTCGCGCCGACGGCGGCTTGAGCCTGCCGTGGATGGCGGTCAACGACGTGGTGATCCGCAACCAGGCCGCGATCCGGATGGTCGAGTTCGCGACTTTCCTGGCCAGCGATGTCGGCGACGGCTGGGAGTTCATCAGCCAGCACCGCGCCGACGGCTTCATCGTGTCCACCGCCACCGGCTCGACCGCCTATGCGCTGTCCGGCGGCGGGCCGGTCGTGCATCCGGCGCTGGCGGCGCTGGCCCTGGTGCCGATCTGCCCGCACACGCTGACCGACCGGCCGATCGTGGTGCCCGCATCGCGCACCGTGCGTATCGTGCTGGGCGCCAACGAATCCGGCGCGACGATGACCTGCGACGGCCAGATCGGCACCGCGCTGAGTCCATCGGACGCCGTCGAAATCCGTCGTTCGCCGCAGGACCTGGTGCTGCTGCACCCGCGCCACTACAGCTACTTCGAACTGCTGCGCGACAAGCTCGACTGGGGTCGCAACCCGGTCGGCATGCTCAAGAAATAGTCTCCACGCCCCGACCCCCATGCTGCGCAGCCTGCAGATCAAGAACCTCGCGATCATCGACGAGCTGAACCTCGACTGGTCGACCGGCTTTCATGTGCTCACCGGCGAGACCGGCGCCGGCAAATCGATCCTGATCGACGCCCTGGGACTGGTGATCGGCCTGCGGGCCGATGCTGCGCTGGTCCGCACCGGCACCGACAAGGCCGAGGTGGCGGCCGAATTTTCCATCGCCGACTGCGCCGCCGCCGCCGACTGGCTGACCGAGCGTGACCTGCGCGACGGCGACGACTGCATGATCCGCCGCGTTGTTCACGCCGAAGGCCGGACCCGCGCCTTCGTCAACGGCAGCGCCGTCAGCGCCACCGAACTGCGCGATCTCGGCGAACGGCTGGTGGAAATCTTCGGCCAGGGCGAAAGCCGTTCATTGCTGATGGCCGATGCCCAGCGGCGCGCGCTCGACGAGTCCGGCCGCTATCCCGACCAGCTTGCAGCGGTCGCTGCAGCAGCCCGATCGGTGCAGCAGATCGAAGCCGACATCGAAGCGCTGCGCAGCGTGCAGAGCCGCGATCCGGCGCAGCTGGAATACCTGCGCTTCCAGCTGCAGGAACTTGATGCGCTGGCACTGAGCGCCGAGGAACTGGTCGAACTCGATGCCGAGCACAAGCGGCTGGCCAACGCCGGCCGGCTGATCAACGAAGGCGATGGCGCCCAGCAGTTGCTGTACGGCGGCGAGTCCAGCGTCTACGACCAGCTGTCGCGGGCGCTGACGGTGCTGCACGGCCTGACGCCGCTGCACGTGGGTTTCGCCGAGGCCGAGAGCCTGGCGGCGGCGGCGCAGGCACAGGTCCGGGAGGCAGCCGACGCGGTGCGCCGTCTGATCGAGCGCCTCGATCTCGACCCGGAGCGGCTGGCCGAGGTCGAAGGCCGCCTCGGCGCGATCCACGACCTGGCGCGCAAGCACCGGGTGCGCGCCGACGAACTGGTGCAGCGTCATGCCGAACTGCGCGCGGAACTGGGCGCGCTTGAAGATGCGGGGACCGCGCTGGCCCGCCTCGAAGGCCTCCGGGCGACAGCGCTGAAGGCCTACGGCGCCGCAGCGGCCGCGCTGACCAGCGCCCGTCGGGCTGCTGCAACGACGCTGGCCGCAGCGGTGACCGGCCGGGTCCGCGAACTGGGGATGCCGAACGCCGAGTTCGTCGTGGCAGTGGAGCCGCTCGGCCGCGACCGACCGACGCTTCACGGGGCCGATGCGGTGCGCTTCGATTTCTCCGCCAATCCGGGCCAGCCGCCGAGGCCGCTGGCCAAGGTGGCGTCCGGCGGCGAGCTGTCACGCATCAGCCTCGCGCTGCAGGTCAGTCTGCTGTCGGAGGAAGGCGCGGCGACGATGATCTTCGACGAGGTCGATGCCGGCATCGGCGGCGTCACGGCCGATGTCGTCGGCCAGCAACTGGCCGCGCTCGGCACGCACCGGCAGGTGCTGTGCGTGACCCATCTCGCCCAAGTTGCCGCACGCGGCAACGCCCACTACGGCATCGCGAAATCGGTGGCCAACGGCCAGACACGGACCTCGGTGCGGCCGCTGGATCGCGCTGCCCGGGTCGCCGAACTGTCGCGGATGCTCGGTGGCGACGGCAGCGGGGGCAGCACCGTCAGCCTCGCCGAAGAACTACTCGGCCGGGCCGCAACGCGGCGCTGACCCTGGCGCTTTACAGGCGCCGGCTGGACGCCTGCTTCAGGTGCGGGCAGTCCTTCTTCTGGCACTCGCCGTACATGATCAGGTTGTGCTCGATCAGCTTGAAGCCGAGCGAGTCCGCTTTTTCCCGCTGGCGCTTCTCGATGATCTCGTCCTCGAACTCGTCGACCCGGCCGCACTGCATGCAGACGATGTGATCGTGGTGGTGGCCGCGCTCCAGCTC
>CAYPJK010000275.1:0-1709 GCA_964411025.1 uncultured Nevskia sp. | reverse complement strand
CACCAAGCCGGCAGCCTCGAACTGCGTCAGCACCCGGTAGACCGTCGCCAGGCCGATGTCCTCGCCGCCATCCATCAGCCGCCGATAGATTTCTTCGGCGGACAGATGGCGTGTCGGGCTGTGCTCCAGCATCTCGATGATCTTGAGCCGCGGCAAGGTCACCTTGAGTCCCGCGTTGCGAAGATCCTGCGATTCCATGAGGCTTTCCTTGAGCGAAATGAAGGCGATCAGCGCGCAAAACGCACGGAACGTGCCTTAAACGACGTTGCGCTATTATCGCACCTCGCTTTTCAGTCACAACCTACATGCGCCCGGCCATTCGTTCGATCTTCGCGGTCCTGCTGAGCTTCAGCCTGTCGGGCTGCTTCCTCGTCTACAAGCTGCCGACCCGCCAGGGCAACGTGATCGACCAGAAGCAGTTCGATCTGCTGAAGGTCGGCCAGACCCGTGAGCAGGTGAAGTTCCTGCTCGGCACGCCGATCGCCACCTCGCCGTTCCGCAACGATCGCTGGGACTACTTCGGCTATTACAAGGACCCGCGCGGCAAGGTCTCGACTCGCACGATCAGCCTCTATTTCGCCGGCGACAAACTGGATCGGATGGAGGGCGTGCAGATCGCCAGCCACAGCGCGACGCCGGGCAGCCCGGACACGGCGAAGAGCGCGAGCGAGGGCGACGCCACCGAAGCGAATCCGGACGCCGCCACCAGCCAGGATCCGCTGGCCAAGGGTACGGAATCGAAGGGCAGCAACTAGGCGCCGGCTTTTTCCTTTCGGCGCGCCCGGCTGCGGCGCGCCTGCTTGGGATCTGCCACCAGCGGCAGGCAGATCTCGATCCGCTCGCCGTCCGCGACGGCACTGTCCAGCGACCTGATCCGGCCGAACACCGTTGCCAGCCCCCCGTCGGGCACCGCCATCGCGGCGGCTGCCAAGGCGTCGCGCATGGACGCCCTGACAGGAAGCTCCACGGTCCGGCGAATGACACTGCCGCCTGCAACCGCCATCACCACGTCGACCCTCACGCTGCCTCCCTATAATCGGACGATGAGCCAGCCCAAGCGTAGCGGGAAGAAGAAGGAAGCAGCAGCCGACCGCGACATCGCCCAGAACCGGCGCGCGCGCTTCGAGTACTTCATCGAGGACAGTTTCGAAGCCGGCATCGCGCTGCTGGGCTGGGAGGTCAAGAGTCTGCGTGTCGGCAAGGCGCAGATCACCGAAGCCTACGTGATCATCAAGGACGGCGAGGCCTGGCTGCTCGGCGGCCACTTCAATCCGCTGCTGTCGGCATCCACGCACGTCGTGCCCGACCCCACACGGACCCGCAAGCTGCTACTGAGCCGCCGGGAAATCGACCTCTTGCGCGGCAAGGTCGAGCGCGCCGGTTACACCATCGTGCCGCTGGACCTGCACTGGAGCCACGGGCGCGCGAAGCTGAACATCGGCCTGGCCAAGGGCAAGAAGCTGCACGACAAGCGCGGCACCGAAAAGGAGCGCGACTGGCAGCGCGAGAAAGGCCGCGCCATGCGCCACGACGCCTGAGCCCGCGCGGCCGTCGAGCTTCGCACCACGCTTGCTCGCGCTATCCTCGCTGCCGGAAACCTGTGGTGCCTGTACAGCACCAGAATGGCGCGAATTACGAATGAACTGCTCGTTGCGCGGGCGTTAATCGCCAACATGACCGTAGATTCAGTCGTTAATTGCACCATGGAT
>CAYPJK010000274.1:0-4890 GCA_964411025.1 uncultured Nevskia sp. | reverse complement strand
GCCAGCGTCGGCGCAGCATGGGTGGCGGACACGCGTCCGGCAGCCGGCGGCCGCGCAGCGCCGGCCTGCGCGAACGGGCAGTCGGCGTGATCGGACTGGCGTTCGGCAGCGCCGGCGGGAGCGCTGCCGGCATGAAGGTCGTGGCGGGCGGCGACCTGCGCCCGCAGCGCGTCATCGGCGGCGGCATCGGTTTGGCGGCCGCCGTGGCAGATCGGGCCGGTTGGCGGCATCTCGCCATCGGCACGCGCCTTCAGCGCCACGGCCAGCACGCTGGCCGGGCAGATCGCCAGCCAGCCGGAAGCAGCCGGCGCGCGGCTGGCGAGCGCCGGCATGAAGCCGGCCGGCACCAGCGCATGCAGCAGCAGCGCCACCAGCAGCAGGCGGGTGGCGAAGCGCGGCAGGCGCGGATGACGGCGTCGGTTCATCGTCGCGAGCGGGCCGGCCGGTCAGTGATGACCGTGTTCGTGACCGGCCGCCGCCGGCTTCGACCGGCTCGGCGCTTCTGGTGCCGGCACTTCGACATGCAGCGCCACCGGCACTTCGCCGGCCCGTGCGAAGTGCAGCTGCAGCGGCACCCGCTCGCCCGGCACCAGCGGCGCCCGCAGGTCGATCAGCATCAGATGGATGCCGCTCGGCGCCAGCCGCAGCTCGCCGCCCGGCGGGATCTCGATGCCGTCACCGAGTGGCCGCATGCCGACCACGCCGTCGTGCTCGACCTGCTGGTGCAGCTCGATCCGGCCGGCGCGTTCGCTGCTGGCACCGAGCAGCCGCTCCGGCTCCGCGCCGCTGTTGCGGATGCGCAGGAAGCCGGCGCCGGTGCCGGCGCCCTCGGCAGTCGGCCGGGTCCAGACCTCGCTGATGCTGAGCGGTGCGGCGGCGCTGGCGCCGTCGTCCGCCGACAGCGGCAGCGCGTTGAGCAGGGTCGCGGCCAGCAGGCTGTTGCGAAGGATCGGGTTCATCAGACGGTCTCCCGGTGGCGGGTGGCCCGGCGGCGCAGCGCGATGCCGAACAGCGCGGTCAACGCCACGGCGGCGGCCAGCGCGCTCATCACGACATTGCGCTGGTTCGGGGTGACGCCGAGCGGATCGAGGACATGGCCCTTGTGCAGCAGGTTGAAGATCAGCGCCTGCGCTCGGTCCAGCGCGCCGTCCGGGCCGCCGACCTTCGCCGCGACCACGCCGCTGCGGGTTTCCACGTACCAGCCGCTGCCGTCGGCGGCGACCGCGCGCCAGACCGGCAGCCGCTTGTTGGCGAAGCCGTAGTCGCGATCGAAGGCGGTGACCAGGGTCAGCGGCGTGGCCGGCGGTGTGCCCAGTGCGCCGCTGGCGATGCGGCCGGCCAGCGCCGCGTCGTCACCGGCGATCGCCGTGCCATCGGCTTCGGTCAGCCACAGGTTCAGCGCCTCGCCGCGCTGGGCGACCACGCGCCAGACCGGCGCGCCGCCGATCAGCGGCACCGCCACCGCTTCGCGGATGGCGCCGTCGGCAGCGGTGAACGGCAGCGCGGTCAGCGCGTCCGTGGCGAGATTCGGCGGCGCCGGCAGGGCCGCCACCGGAATCTGTCCGACCCACAGCTTGAACAGGCCGGTGGCGGGGAACAGCAGCGCCGGCAGCACGGCGATCCAGGCCAGCCGCCGATGCCAGCGCCGCGCCGGCTGCCGGCCGCCACGGCTGAGCAGCAGCCGCGCGCCGAAGCCGGCGGTGACCAGCAGCGTGCCGGTCAGCAGGGTGATGGCGATCACCCGCAGATAGGGCACCTTGATGAAGCTCAGGGTGTGCAGCGTCTGGAACAGGCCCTGCCAGCGCCGCTTGCTGGCGTCGCTCAGGGTGCCAAGCCGGTCGCCGCCGGTATCGACGAACACGGTGACCGCAGCATCGCCCTCGAAGCGCACCGCCCAGACCGGCAGCAGCCGGTTGATCCAGGGATAGTCGCGCTCGAACTGCTCGACCAGCCGCGTGTCGGCCACCGCTGCGTCGCGGAGCCCGCTGTAGTGACGGGCCAGCGTCACTGCGCGGCTGCGATCGGCATCGGCCAGCGGCTGGCCGCTGACGGCATCGAGGTAGACGCGCTCGGCCTGGCCCGCCGGCAGCACCTGCAGCGCCGGACGGCCGTCGACCGCCAGGTAGCGCAGCTGGCTCGCGCTTCCGATGCCGGCACTGGCCAGCAGCGCGGCCGGGGCCGGCAGCGCCGCTGCCTCGAAGCTCGTGGCCGGCGGCTGGAAGGCCACCGGCTTCGGGCCGATCGCGGTGATCAGCGGATGGAAGGCGCCGCTCACGGCCCAGACCACTGCCGCGACGGCGGCGGTCCAGGCCAGGGCGCGGTGCAGTGTCCGCGCGCCGCTCACTTGCCGCTCGACCAGCTCAGGCCGAGGTAGACGGCGCGGCCATCGCCCGGCAGGAACTGGCGCGCGTCACGGCCGCCAGCGTTGGCGATGACGCCGGTGGTGGCGGCGTACTTCTCGTCGGTCAGGTTGCGGCCATCGACGAACCAGTTCCACTGCCCGGCCACTGCGCCGCTGACCCGGAAGCCGAGCAAGGTGTAGCCGTCCGACGAGAAGGTGTTGGCGTGGTCGATCCAGGTGCCGTTCGGAATCCACTCGACATTCGGACCGGCGCTGAACCACGGGCCTTTCCAGCTCAGGTCGGCGCGCAGGCTCTGCACCGGCAGGCCGGCGAGGCGGTTGTCACCGTAGGTGGCGTTGTTGTCGAAGCGGAAGTCGTTGATCAGGTAGGCCGAGCGGAACGTGAGGTCGTACGGCAGCTTGACCGTGCCGGCCAGCTCCAGGCCCTGGTGGATCGCCTTCGGCGCATTGATGGTGCCGAGCGGCTGGCCGTTCGGGTCGTTCAGCGCCAGCAGCTCGTCCTTGATCCAGGCGCGGTACAGCGCGACATCAAGCGCGAAGATCGCGTGCTCGACGCGGCTGCCGATCTCGATCGTGGTGCCGCGCTGGCCGCCGTTGACCAGTGGCGTGGCCGCCGAGCCGCCGGTCAGTTCGGACAGCGACGGCGGCTCGTACGAGCGGCTTACATTGGCGAACAGTTGCGTGCCGGGCTGGGCGGTCCACAGCACGCCGAGCTTGGGGCTGAAGCCGCCGTAGCTGTTCTTGAAATCGCCATCGGCCTCGCCAGCCGGCACGAAGTTGTCGAAGCGCACGCGGCGGTCACGCGCGCCCTGGGCCCCGACCGACACCGCCAGTTCCGGCGTCACGAAGAACTGGTTTTCGGCGTACAGCGCGATCGAGCGGGCGGTCTGATCCGAAGCATCGGTCTGCGCGCCGTTCTGGCCGCGGTTGTTGATTGCACGGAATTCCTTGGTTTCGCCGTAGACGTAGCGGGTGCCGACAACCACGCGGTTGCGATGGCCGAACAGCGTGCCGTCGAGCGCGTAGCGCAGGGTCAGGCCGACATCGCTGTTGTCCTGGTTGATGACCTGGAAGATCGGGTGGAACAGGCGCTTGTCGGCATAGAACACCGAGCCTTCCAGCGTCTGGCCGTCGCCGATGGTCCAGACCGTGCGGTCGGCGATGCGGATCAGGCGGAAATCGCGCTTCTGGTCGCCGCTGATGTTGCCGGGGTTGGCCAGCTCCGGCTTCGATTCGGTTTCGGCGCGCGTCAGGCTGCCCGGCAGTTCCGATTCGGTATCGACGAAGGTGAAGTACAGGCGAGTTTCCAGCGACGGCGACAGGCGCAGGCCGAGATTGGAGAACAGCCGGTAGTTGTCCTGCTGGGCGTGGTCGCGGAAGCCATCGGCATGCAGCGCGCTGACGCTGACATAGCCGTCGACATTGCCGACGTTGCCGGCGACGGCCGCCTGGGCGCGGCGGTACTCGAAGCTGCCGGCTTCCAGTCGGGCGGACAGCGCGGGGGCGGTGTAGCCGGTCGGTGACACGTAGTTGATCGCGCCGCCGAGCGTGGTCGAGCCGTATTCGAGCGCGTTGGCGCCGCGGTAGACCTCGATGTACTGGGTGGCCAGTGGTTCGATGGCCTGGAAGTCGAAGCCGCCGTCGGCCAGGTTCACCGATGCGCCGTCCTGCAGCAGCGTCAGGCCGCGGCCGTGGAAGGTGCGCTGGATGCCGGAGCCGCGGATCGAGATGCGCGCTTCCTCGGCGCCGAAGCGCGGCTGGATGAACACGCCGGGGGCGTAGCCAAGGGCGTCCTGCAGGGTGCTCGTGCGGCCATTCTTGTAGCTGTCGGCATCGATCACGGCGGTGCCGCCGGCGACCAGCGCGGCGCGGGCGCGCGCTTCGTCAAGGGTCGGTGCGGTCGGTGTGGCCGGGGCCTTGCCTTCGACTTTCACTTCGGACAGCTGGGTGACCGGCGCGGCGGCGACTTCGGTCCCGGCCTTGGCCTCGGAGGGCGCGTCGGCGGCCAGCGCCGACAGGCCGATGGAAACGGGGGCAACAAACAGCAGCGCCGCAGCGCGGCGGATCAGCAATGACGCGGACATGCAGATCACTCCAGAAAGCAGCCTGCGCGCGGCGGTGAAGCCGTCGCGCAGGCAAGGTCCGCTGGTTCAGGCGGACATAGGGAGAGTCGAGGCAGGAGACCGGCCGATCCGTTCCGGCTCACGCACAGGCGGCAGCGCCGGGCGTGGCAGGCGGCCGGCGCAGCGCACGTGGCAGGCGTGCGCATGCGGCAAGCGCCGTGCGGAACTTCGGAACGGGATCAGGACGCGGTCGACGGCATCGACGACACGAAACCCGGTCGCCACCGCACGCAGGCGCGTGCGCGGCGATCAGGCAGCAGCGGTGTCGTCGTTGCGGTGCGGCGGCGCGCGCGCCGGCGGCAGCCGGCGGTGATGGCGGATGACGGCATCCGCCGGGGCGGCCGCGTTCGGCCGGACGCTGCCGGCGATGGCGACCGCCGGCACGGCCGCGCTGGCCGGCAGCGC
>CAYPJK010000273.1:0-4896 GCA_964411025.1 uncultured Nevskia sp. | reverse complement strand
CCGTCCGCGAGTCGCCGTTCGGCAACGGCCAGCGCCGCTTCCGCCAGCGAAAGGCGCTCGGCACCGGCGGCGCGCGCCAGCGCCGCCGTCGCCACCTCGGTGAGCCCGCAGCGGGCGGCCGCGGTCGCAAGCACGGCAGCCACGGCAGGCCGCTCGCCGAGATCCGCTTCCAGCCGTGCGGCCTGCAGCGCCGCCGGCCACGGCTGGCCGGTCGCAAGCTGCTGGCGGATCTCGGCCAGCGCTGCTTCGGCGTGCTCAGCCGGGTGCTCCGACGGCGGAACGGCCGACCACAACTGGTGAAACCGGCGTTCACGCAGCGCGGCCAGGGTGACCGGCCCGGCCGGTGGCGCCGGATCCGCCGGCGGATTCGGCAGCGGCTCGGCCGGCAGCGAGGCAGGCGGCTCGGCCGCCCGTGGTAGCGGATCCGGAGCGGGCAGCGGCTGGCCGGAGACCAGCAGGGGCCAGGTCATCAGCCACACGGCAAGCGCCGCGCCGGCTGCCGGCAGACGAGCAGCGTTCACGGCGCGCCGCTCACCCGGAGCGGGTGCGATCCGTCGCGGACGCGTGGACAACGGTCAGAACTTCGACGCCTCCACGCGCTGGACCCCGGCGTCGCCGACCAGCAGCACCGCGCCATCACGCGTCGGCAGCAGCCACGACAGCGTGTCGGTCTGCTTGTTGCCGCTGCGGTCGCTGATCGGCACCTGGCGGGTCTTCCCCGCACCATCGAAGATCAGCAGCGTGGCGTTGAGGCCGACCATCCCGATCCGGTCACCGGGCAGCGCGGCGATGCCGAACAGCGACTGGTCGGTGCCGGTGTCGATCTTCTTCCAGGCGCCCGCGTTGACATCGGCGGTGAAGAACGAGTTGCCGCGCAGGCCCCCGATCAGCGCGCCCTTGTCACCCGCGGCGATGACGCAGAACAGCGAGCTTTCGTACGGGCCGGCGACCTTGGTCCAGGTTTCACCGCGATCCCGGCTGACGCCGATCAGGCCGGCTTCGCCGACCACCATCAGGCTGCCGTCGCCGAGGCGCGTCACGGCGTTGATGTGGCGCTCTTCGCCGGTGACGTCATTGGCAGCCACCTGGGCCCAGCTGGCACCGCCGTCGTGCGTCGCCAGCATCAGCCCGTAGGCGCCGACCGCCAGGCCGTTCTGCGGGTCGAAGAACAGCACGTCGAACAGCGGCTTGCCGAGGTCGGGCTGGAAGTTCTGCAGGGTCCAGGTGTTGCCGCCATCGGTGGTCGCCAGGATGCTGGCGTCGTGACCGACTGCCCAGCCGTGGTCGGCATCGGCGAACGTGACACTGGTCAGCAGGGCATCGACCGGCGCGGCGACCTGCTTCCAGTCCTTGGCATCCGCCGACACGAGGATGTGGCCGCGCGCCCCGACCGCCACGAAGCGCTTGCCGGTGCTGACCACCTTGAGGAGCGGGTTGTTGACCGCCCGTATCGCCATCTCCGAGGCCCGGGGCGTGATGGCCGCCGGTGCAGCGGCCTCGGGGCTGGCCGCCGCCTCGCCTTCTGCCGCCGCCGCTTCTTCCGCTGCAGGTTCGGCAGCGGGCTCGTCCTGGGCACGGACCAGCAGCGACAGCGGCGCGAGGGCGCAGGCGAGGAGCAGGGCGGAAAGCGAAGCGTTCGGAAGGCGCATGGCGGGAAGCTCGGTCAGAACTGGTACTTCAGGAAGAAGCCGATGTTGTCGCGGTCGCGGTACAGGTTGTTGCCGCCACCGCGGGTGTACATGTTGTAGGCGATCGAGAACGAGGCCGACTTCTCGTAGCGAATCTCGACGACCGAGTTCAGCTGGATACGCCCTTCGACGTAGTTCGCGCCCGGCCCCGGCGAGTTGTTGTAGACATCGTGCTGGAAGATGAACAGCGGCTGCACGCTGATGCCCGGCAGCACCGATTCATAGCTGATGCGGCCGACCACGCGGTAACCACCGGCAAATGAATGCGCGAACTGGTTGCGCTTGGCCTGGAACGGATTGAAGCGCAGGCCATCCGCACCGACCGTACAGCTCGGGTTGGTCGAGCAGGCCAGCCGTGAACCATCGGCACCCGAGCCGTCGGCACCGGCCGAGGCGTGGGTGTAGGCCGCTCCCGGTCCTTCGATCTGAAGCTGGTCGAACTTCGGCAGGTTCAGCACATGGGTAGCAGCAACCTCGTACAGCAGGATGACCTGATCCGCTGCAATCCAGTTTTCGCTGGCGCTGAGCACGCGCGTGGCACCGAACACATAATTCAGCACCTTGCCCGGAATCCAGCCGCGGATGAAGGAATTCGGGGCGTTCTCGCCGATGGTGATGCCGCGATACGGGGTGATGAAGTTCGGGAAGCTGCGCGCCGAGCCGGGTGCGGATCCCACCACCAGGTTGATGTTGTCGCCGTACGGGCTGTTGCCGTTGGCATCGACGAAGTTGTTGCTGTCATACACCGAATAGGTGTTGCCGCCGTTCTCGGTGAAGCCCAGCGAGGCAGTCGACCCTGCACAACCAATTGCCTGATCGTGGCAGCGCGTCAGCGTCGGGCCGAAGGTGGCAAACACCACGTCGACAAGCGCCACCTGCAGCGGCACGTTCGGACGGTAGGAAATCTCGCCCTGATAGCTGTATTCGCCGTAGGTGGTGTTGAAACTGAAACCGATCAGGTGACGATTTTCCGGATACTCGAGCTGGAACCTCGCGGTCTGGAACGGCACGGCATCGGACTGCTGCAGGCCAGGGCGCGGCAGCAGCAGGTTGGCAAAACCCGTCAGCGAATTGAGGTCCGTCAAACCGAGGTCGGCCAAAACACCAGGACGCTGCGTTGCAAGACTGAGCACGTCCCCGGCAAGCTGGCTCGAAGCCGACAGCGCCGTCAACGGCAGATTCGGGCAGGACTGCAGGAACTCGGCGGTGTTGCGGGCATCAATGCCGACCGCCGAGCCTTCGCGGCGCGCACAGCTGGCATCGGTCGCATAGCCACTGAAGTACGGCAGCTGCGAGTGGTAGTTCATGAAGTAAGCGCTGAACTCGGTGCCGTTGTTCAGCTCTTCAGCGAAGTAGGTCAGCTTGAAACCGAACTGGCCTTGATCGCTTGCACGGCGGTCGGCGGCGCGGCCAATGCGCAGGCAGGTCGGCGTGATCAGGGTCAGCGGATTGTCGAGACGGCCACCAGCCAGGCATTCCGGATCGTCGGCAGCACCACCAAACGCGGCATTGACCGAATCGCGCTGGTTCGGCGTGCCGAGGTCGACGAACGACTGCAAGGTGCCTGGAACCGGGATTTCCACCGAACGATATTCGAACTGGTAATAGCCCTCGATCGACAGACCGTCGGTGATATTGGTCGACAGCCGCAGCATGTTGACCGGGATGTACAGATCTTCGAGCAGGCCATTGCCGTAGCGGTAGAAGTTGTTGGCGCTGATCGGCTGCGCCTGGTTGATCGAGTTCAGAATCGCGACCGTCGACTCGCCCCACTGGACGGTCTGGCGACCGATGCGGAACTGCAGATCACGGCCGCCGGGCAGCGGGACCGAGCCAAAGAAATTCGTATCGAGGAACTGGTATCGAAGGCCGATCTGCTGCGCCTCCGCCTCGGCAAGCGATCCACCAGCCTGAGCACCAGGACCGAAGGTCTGCGCGAAGTACCGATTGGACGGGCTACCGGGTGTCTGATTGCCGACGCTGGCCAGATTGTCCGAGGTGATGACGTTCGGACGGTTCGTCTTCAGATGGTAAAGCGCAGGGTCATAAACCGCGCGGCCACGGTAGAAGAAGCCGAAATCGCCGGACTCAACTTTGAAATCGTGGGTCCAAACAATCGGCGACTGTGTGATGTCGCCGCGGTCAAAATTGAGGTTACCGTCGTCGAAGTTGATCGATGCTGCACCCGGTGACCGGCGTAGCTGCTGGGCCGGATAAATCTGCTCGCGATGCAGACCCTGGCAGGTCTGAAAGACCCCGGAACAGACATTCGGATTGATATTGGACTTTCCGACGAGCCGCGAATCGCGCTCCTCGATCCGAAAGCCGACGCCGGCGGTCAGCGTCTGATTCACGACCGCGTCGAAATCTTGGTCAAGGAACCGTGTACTGAATTCCAGCGCTTGCACACCGTTCGCAGTAATACCGAGCAGTCCCCCGACCACACCCACTACCCATTTGTCCCTGATTTGCATGCGATCCCCCATCGTTTGCCGTTTTAGGCACAGGCACGCCGCGTAGCGCGCCAATCCCAACTGGTTTCAAGACAAAGCGCCCCAGACCTCCCCGTCAACCTTGCTCACAAGGCCAACGGGAAGGTGAGCGTCAATTTTTGATGCCGCCTGCCCGGCCCTTTGCGGGCGGGAAACTACTTCGAAGTACGCTTCTGGACGGTGTCGGCTTCGAAGTCCGAATCCTTCAGCACGACCGCGTTGTCGTACGGCTTGTCCTCGTTCGACATCGCGGTGACGAAGTAGCGGCCGGAGTCGAAGTGGTAGATCACTTCCGGCTGCGTGGTCACTGCCAGCACGTCGCGGTACTGCACCGGGTGGCCTTCCTGGAACTGCAGCAGCTTGTCCTGCTGGTCGTAGTCGTCGATGGCGACGATGTTCCAGCTGTCCTCGTCGAAGTAGATGGTTCGCTTCTTGAAGGTGTGACGCTGCTCCGGCTTGTTCTCCGCCTCAACGACCCAGACGCGATGCAGCTCGTAGCGCGGCAGATCGGCGTTGATGTGGTTCGGCTTGGCGATGTCGCCGTACTTCACCTTCGGGCCGGCGATCTTGTAGGAGTTGTACGGGATGTACATTTCCTTCTTGCCGACCAGCTTCCAGGTGAAGCGCTCCAGCACGCCGTTGTACATGTCCCCCTGGTCGTAGAACTGGTGACCGTCGGTGCCTTCATACGGGTTGTCGCAGCAGTCCGCCGGGGC
>CAYPJK010000272.1:0-4900 GCA_964411025.1 uncultured Nevskia sp. | reverse complement strand
CGAACGCGGTCTTCGTGAACGCCGGTTCGACCACCGACACCCGGATGCCGCGGGTGCGCAGCTCATGGTCCATCGATTCCGAATAGCCCTCGACCGCGTGCTTGGTTGCCGAATACAGCGCCCCGTACGGCATCGGCAGCAGGCCCAGCACCGAGCCGATGTTGATGATCCGGCCGCTGCCCTGCCGGCGCATCGCCGGCACGACGGCGCGGGTCATCCGGACCAGCCCAAAGAAATTGGTCTCGAAAATTTCCCTTGCCTGCTCGATCGTGCTTTCTTCGGCACCCGCCGGCGCCACACCGAAGCCGGCGTTGTTGACCAGCACGTCGATGCGGCCTTCGCGCTTCAGCACCGTGTCGACCGCCTGCGTCACCGAGGCGTCGACATTGACGTTGAGCGCCAGCATCTCGAACGGATGCTGGCCATCGGAGCCGCCGCGCCGGCTGGTGCCGTAGACCTTGTAGCCGGCGCTGGCCAGCCGTTCTGCCGTGGCCTTGCCGATGCCGGAAGACGCGCCGGTGACCAGCGCGATGGGAGTTTTCGTAGTCATGAGGATCCTCGGAAGCGTCTGACGGAGTGGGGTGTGTGAGCCGCTGGGCTCACCAGTTCTCGCGGTACGGCCGGATTTCGAGTTCCTGCGTCCAGGCCGACTTCGGCTGCTGGTGCAGAAGCCAGTAGTGGTCGGCAATCGCGTCGAAGCCGAGCAGGCCGTCGGCGCCGAGCTTGTCGACCATCTGCGGAAACGCGCCGCGCAGCCGGTCGCCATCGATGCCGCCGTCGATCACGACATGCGCCACATGCAGGCCCTTGGGGCCGTACTCGCGCGCCATGCTTTGCGAAATCATCCGTAGCCCGGCCTTGGCGGCGGCGAAATGGGCGAAGCCCGGCTTGCCGCGCAGGCTGCCGGAAGCGCCGGTGAAGATCACCGTGCCGCGACCCAGCGGCAGCAGCCGGCGCGCGGCTTCCCGGCCGATCAGGAAGCCGGAGAAGCAGCCGACCCGCCAGAAGTCCTCGAACTGCGCCGCGGTCAGTTGGGTGAAATCGATGATCGCGTTGTTGCCGGCATTGGAGACGACCACATCCGCCGGTGCCCGACCTTCACCCGGCGCCATCGCGCGGTCGAAGGCATAGATCACCTGGGCTTCGTCGGTGACATCGGTCGGAAGCGCTTCGGCGCTGCCGATGCCCGTGGCTGCGATCTCGGCGACGACTTCGTTGATCTTGGCCGGCGTGCGGCCGGCCACGATCACGTGATAGCCCTCGCGGGTGAAGCGCTTGCAGACCGCACCGCCGACGCCGCGGGCAGTGCCAACGCCGAACACGATGGCTGTCGGTTGAGTCATGTCGTCTTCTCCAATGCTGGGGCTTGCCGGCGGCAAGTCCGGTGGTGATCGGGCTATCGGGCAGCGAGGCTTGCTTCAGCAACAGGGTGTTCCGCATCCCAGCCGCCGCCCAGCGCCTTGAACGAAGCCACGGCGGCGCGCGAAGCCTCCAGTTGCGCCGTGACCATGGCATCCCGCTGTGCGAGCAGCCGGCCATCGGCGTCGAGCACTTCGAGCAGGCTGACCACGCCGCCTTCGTAGGCGGCCTGCGCGGCCGCCCGCGCCCGGGTCAGCGCGACTTCGCCATTGGCCAGCGTCCGCCGCTGGGCTTCACGACGCAGCAGCGTGGCGAGGGCGTTCTCGACATCTTCGGATGCATGCAGCGCCGCCAGCCGGTAGGCCGCCAGCGCTTCGGCCTGCTGGCCCCGGCTGGCCTGGATCGCGGCGTCGATGCGCCCGAAATCGAACAGCCGCCAGCGCAGGCCGAGCACGCCGCTGGCCTGGTTGGCATCGCTGCTGAACAGGGCCGAGGTGCCCGTGGTGGCGGTGCCGATCAGCCCGCCCAGCGAAAACTTCGGGTAGTACTCGGCAATCGCCACGCCGATGCGGGCATTGGCTGCCGCCAGTCGCCGCTCGGCGAGCACCAGATCCGGACGGCGGCGCAGCAGGTCGACAGGACCGCCGACATCGGTGATGGCCGGCGCCACCGGCAGCGGCGCGACCGGCATCAGCAAGGCCCGATGACTGCCGGGCTGGCTGCCGGCGGCGACGTCGAGCGCGTGCAGCGCCGCGTCGAGCCCGGCTTCGAGCACCGGCACGCTGGCGGCCACCTGCGACAGCGCGCCTTCGGCCTGCCGCAGCTGCAGTTCGGCGGCGACACCGGCATCGAACTGGCGCTGGACGAGGGCCACCAGCTTCCGCGTCGTGTCGATCTGCGCTTGGGCAATCGCCAGCCGTTGCTGCAGGCCGCGCACCAGCAGATAGGTATCGGCCACCTGCGCGGCCACGCTCAGGCGTGCGGCATCGGCGCCAGCTTCGGCGGCCTGCAGCTCGGCCATCGCCGCCTCGCGGGCGCGACGGCGTCCACCGAACAGGTCGACTTCCCAGCTCGCGCCGAGGTTGAGCTCGTTGTAGCTGCCATTGCGATCGAAGTCCGGCGCGCTGGCGTCGAGGATCTGGCCGAGCTGCGAACGCAGCGACTGATGAAAGCGCACAGACTGGCCGCTGATTTCGCCGGCCGGCAGCAGCGCGGCCGTCGACAGACCCACCAGTGCCCGCGACTGGCTGACTCTCGCCACCACCTGGGCCAGATCGAGGTTGTCGGCCAGCGCCTTGGCGACGATGGCGGTCAGCACCGGATCATCGAAGCGCTGCCACCAGCCGGCCGCCACCGCTGCGGACACGCCTGCCTGGGCAGCGCGCGTCGCAAGTGCCGCCTGCTGGTTGAACTGCGCCGGGGCGTCGAGCGTCGGCCGCTGGTAATCCGGGCCGACCGCACAGCCCGCCGCCAGCGCGCCAAGCAGGGTGGATGCAGTAACAGGAATGAGGCGGCGCATGGTGACTCCAGCGGTTTCAGCGATGACTTGTGACCATATTACAAATTAGTCACTCGTTGTCAAACTGACGCAGTCGGGTACACTTCGACCTGCCATGACCAGCACCAGCCCCGATTCCGTCCCGCGCGGCCCGGCCGAGCACGCGATCCGCGAGCAGATCGTGATCGCCGCCGGCCAGCACTTCAGCCGCTACGGTTACGAAAAGACCACGGTGTCCGATCTCGCCGACGCGATCGGATTCTCCAAGGCCTACATCTACAAGTTCTTCAACTCCAAGCAGGCGATCGCCGAAGCGATCTGCATGACCACGTTGGGGTCGATCATCGGCGACATCGAAGCAGCCATCGCACAGGCCCGGACGCCGACCGAAAAGCTCCGGAAACTGCTGGAAACCGCTGTTTTCAATAGCGTTCGACTGTTTTTCAACGACCGCAAGCTGTACGACATCGCCGCCCATTCCTGCGGCGAGGGCTGGTCGCCGTCGGTCGCGTACACCGAGCAGCTCGGCCGGCTGATCGGCCAGGTCCTGCTCGAAGGCCGGCAGGCCGGCGAGTTCGAGCGCAAGACGCCGCTCGACGACACCGTGCACGGCATCATGGCGTCGATGAGCAGCTACCTGCGGCCGCTGCTGCTGCAGCACAACCTCGACTCGGTGCCGGAAGGCTCGAACAAGGTCATCGCGCTGGTCCTGCGCAGCCTGGCGCCCTGACGCGCGATAATTACGAGTGACCGATTGACTCATTAGTCACTCGTCGATCACACTGCGGCCTCGCCTGTTCCTGGGGTCGCCTGTGCCGAAGCCTCGCCGTGCCGTTGCTGCTGCCGTTGTCCCGCTCGCCCTCACCCTGCTGCTCAGCGGCTGCCACGAATCGCGAAGTGATCCCCGGCAGCTGCCGCCACGGGTTCGGGTCGCCACGGTCACGGCGCCGGCCGCGCCGGAACGCCAGTTCACCGGCGTGGTGACGGCGCGGGTGCAGAGCGATCTGGGCTTCCGGGTGCCCGGCAAGCTCGTCGAACGTGTGGTCGACAAGGGCGAGACCGTCAAGCACGGCCAGGTGCTGATGCGGATCGACGTGTCCGACCTGCAGCTCGACACCGCGGCACGCCGAGCGGCCGTCGAAGCCGCCCGTGCCCGTGCCGAGCAGACCGCTGCCGACGAACAGCGCTATCGCGGGCTCGTCGAGCACGGCGCGATCTCGGTGCTCGCGCACGCGCAGTCGAAGACCGCGGCGCTGGCGGCCGCTGCCGAACTGAAGGCCGCCGAGGCGCAGGCCGAAGTGGCCACCCATGCGACCGACTACGCCGAGCTGCGCGCCGATGCCAGCGGCGTGGTTGTCGACACGCTGGCCGAGCCGGGGCAGGTGGTGGCGGCCGGCCAGCCGGTGATCCGGCTCGCGCACGACGGCGCCCGCGAAGCGCTGGTCGATCTGCCCGAAACGCTGCGTCCGGGGATCGGTTCTGCGGCCCGCGCCCGCCTTTATGGCGATGACGGCAAGCCGGTCGATGCGCGGTTGCGCCAGCTGTCGGCAGCGGCCAACCCGGTCACCCGCACCTACGAAGCGCGCTATGCGCTCGATGCCGCGGCGGCGCAGGCGCCGCTCGGCGCGACCGTCACCCTGCAGATCCGGGACCCGAAGGCGGTCGCGTCGGCACGAGTGCCGCTGAGCGCGATCACCGATCTTGGCCAGGGCCCCGGCGTCTGGATCCTCCAGCCTGCGGCTGAGGTCGGAGCGGACGGCGAGGGCGTGGTCGCCTGGCGGCCGGTGACCATCGCCGGCCTCGATGACGAGACAGCCGAGGTGGTCTCGGGCCTTGCCGGCGGCGACCGCTTCGTCGCCATGGGCGCCCACCTGCTGCATGCCGGCGACCGGGTGCGGCTGGCCGACGATGCCGTCGCTGCGACCCAGCCGGTGACCGCGAAATGAGCGGTCTCAACCTCTCCGCCTGGGCGGTCCGCGAGCGGGCGGTCACGCTGTTCCTGATCATCGCCATCGTCATCGCCGGTGGCTTCGCGTTCTTCAA
>CAYPJK010000271.1:0-4902 GCA_964411025.1 uncultured Nevskia sp. | reverse complement strand
CCGGCTTCAGCGCGCCCAGCACTGTTTGTACATGGTGTCCGAGTCGACCGGTGCTGTGGCGCCGCGCTGGCCGGTCGAGTACAGGCACAGCGTGCCGCAGCCGTAGTCGCTGCTGGACTGCGCGTTCTGCGGCTCGGCGATCAGCACCCATGCCAGCCGTACCGCGTCGGCCGATGGCGTGGCCGACGAGCAGCGGGCGAAGTCGCCGCTGCCGGCGGCCGCAAGGCTGATCCGGTAGGTGCTGTCGCGGCTGGTGCCGGAGCGCATTTCGCCCGAGGCGTCGATGTAAAGCGCATCGGCCGGATAGCCGAGCAGGCTCAGCCGCGAGGCGTAGGCCTTGCGGTCGTTGAACCAGCTTTCCTGCTGTTGCGCGATCTGGCTCATCACCGTCTTGGCGACGGTCCGCTGGGTGCGCACCGAGTACTGCCGGAACGAGGGCAGCGCGAGCGTGGCCAGGATCGCGACGACGACCACCGCCACCATCAGTTCGATCAACGTGAAACCGCGCGGCTGCGGCATGGGGTTCGGGGTCGTGGACAAGGGGCGCGGCGGGCGCGCCGAACCTGGGTCGGTCGTCATTGTGCCACCGGTCTTTCCTCATCCTCACGCCGTTCGCGCCAGAAAGTCCGGTAGATCAGCGGTACCGGCGCGGCCAGCGTCTCGGCGTTGATGGCGGTCAGCTGCGGTGTCAGCGCGGCGGCCTCGCCGGCGATGCCGGCCGCGGCGGCGCGGGTGCTGCGGGCATCGCCGTCGCCATCGCTGATGAACTGCTGCACCGCCGGCCGGCCGTCGAGCAGGCGCACGCCGTAGCGCCGGCTGCCGGCTTCGCTGGGGACGCAACTGGTACCGCCGACCGCTGGCGGCACGAAGCTCGACAGGTTCACGACGTTGCCTACCGTGACGGGCGCCGATACCGCCTTCTCGCCGCTGTTGGCCAGCTGCAGCCGCCAGCCGCTGCTGGCGGTGGCGCCAGTCGGGCAGGCGGCATTGGCGACGCTGGCGCAGGCGCTGGTGATGTCGGCAAGGCTGCCGTGGCGGATCAGCCGGGTGTCGCTGGCGACGGCGATGACGCCGTTGACGCCGGTATCGGTGAGCGATTTTCCGGAGGTCGTGTCGCGGTCGCGGATCGTGTACAGCCAGTTTCCGGTGCCGCGATTGAACGGGTCCTCGCGGTCGCCGGAGCCGATCACCACGGCGTCGAAGCTGCCGTTGGCATCGCGCCCTGGCACATAGTCCGGGGCGTGGAAGAAGCGGCGGTCGTCGGCATTGCTGGCGTCGGCGGTCGCGCCGCTGGCGGGATGGCCGCGGCCGAGGCTGGCGATCGGACCGAGCGTCCAGGCACTGCGGTCGGTGCCGGGGAAATCGGCGCGCCAGATCCGGCCGCCGGTATCGCCGACATACAGGCGGTCGGTCAGGCCGTCGCCGTCGGTATCGAGCGCAGTGACCTCGGAGGCGATGCTGTCGGCCAGCATCGGATGGCGGAACAGGCGGCTGCTGCTGTCGTAGCCGACGATCGACGCGGTGGCGCTGCGATTGGCTTTCCAGATCAGCTCGCCGGTCACCGCGTCCACGACGTACAGCGCATTGCCGAGGCTGTCGTCGACGCCGACGGCTGCCGCCGCTGTTGCCGCCTGGCTGTTGTTGGCGTCCTTGCCGATCCGGCCGCCGCCGGCATTGACGCCGCCGTTGTAGCCGCCGCCGAACAGCAGCACTGGGCGGGTCACCGTGGTGCCCGGCGCGGTGGTGATCCGCAGCCGGCCGACCGCCGCCGTGCCGAAGCTCAAGGCCAGCTCGCCGAAGGCGGCTGTTGAGCCGCTGACCAGCCCGGGCGACGAGGCGCTGGCGCTGAACAGGCCGTCCGGCCCGAGCCGCCACAACAGCTGCGGGCGGTCCGGATCGGTGATGTCGAGCGCGTAGCGATGGCGGCCACCCCGGCGCAGGCCGAAGAACGCGTAGACGTGATCGTTGGGGTTGCTGCTGTCGATCACGCCATCGGCCGGGCCGCCTTCGGCGAGCGTGCGGCTGGTGCCGCGATCGATGACCAGCACGCTTGGGCTGCCGTCGACACCGTACGGGAAGGCCGGCGTGTAGCGGTCGTCGCGCAGGGTCTTGAGGCTGGCCATCGTCGCGCGTGGCATGAAAGCCCAGGTTTCCGCCAGATCGCGATTCCGCACCGCGTGCAGCAGGCCGTCGGCGGAGCCGAACAGCAGCCGCAGATCCGGGCTGGCAGCGGTATAGCCGCTGCGGGCGCCGTAGTTGACCACCACCGGCTGCGAATGCAGCACTGCGCCCAGCAGCCAGGGCCGGCCGACCACGCCGGCCAGCGTGGCGCCGCTGCCCAGCGGGTTGCTGGTGGTGCCGACCTGGAAGCCCCGCGCGTGCAGCAACAGCGCGCGGCGCTGGTTGTCGTCGGCGGCGCTGCTGCCGGTGACGCCGAGATCGGCCTTCAGCGCATCGCGCACCGTCTGGCTGTCGGCGTCGAGCGCAGCCAGCGACGGCACGCTGCTCGCGCTCAGCGCGTCGTAGAAGATCTGCCGCGCGCCGTCGGCATTGACGCGGCCGGGGTTGCCGCCGCCGCCGAAGCGATAGCCGGGGATGTTCTGGCCCACGCCGCCAAGCGTGGTCAGGCGGCCATCGACGCCGGCGCCATCGAGCGCGGCGGCGCGGCTGCCGACGGTCAGCGCGCCGGTGGCGATGCGACCGTCGCTGGCGATGCCGCTGCTGCCGGCGCTGTCGACGAAGCGCGTAGTGCCGGCGCTGTCGCGCGTCAGGCGCAGCACCTTGACGTTGCCGTCCCAGTTCGGGCTGCCGCCGTCGCGCGGCCGGAACTGCGCGAAGTAGGCTGGCTCCAGCAGGCCGGTCGCCGACTGCGGGCTGGTTGCCACCCGCGGCGACACCAGCGACGCATCGGTGACCAGGGTTGGCTTCAGCAGCGGCGCGAGGCTCTGGCCAAGGCCGAGCAGACCGAGGCCGTCGGCGTAGGCGAGCACCGTGGCACCAGTGTTGGCGAGGGTCGCGGTGCTGGTCAGCAGGTTCTGGATCAGGAAGAACGAGCGCAGGTTGACGTCGTGGTTGTCCTTGTCCCGGAAGCTGTTCGGGCTGCTGGTCTGGCGCACCACGTCGGCCAGCGTGATCGCGCCGCTGCCCGGCAGGCCGGGCAGGAAGGCGCGCAGCGTGGCGTCGGATTCGCCGTCGCGGACGTTGTTGGTCAGCATCACGTTGAGCACGTTGGCGGTGCGGCATTCCAGCGCCGGCTGGCTGTACAGGCCGCTGGCCAGCTCGACGCTGGTGTCGCGCGTCAGCAGGCTGGTCAGGCCGTCCCAGCGGGCCAGTGGCGCGTTGTAGACCTCGCGGCCGGCCAGGTAGTGGATCAGCTCGGCATACGCTTCCTTGCCCTGGTACGGCGGCAGCAGCTGGGTCGGCGTGGTCACGGCGGTGCTGAGCAGCGCGGTGACCGAGTTCAGCAGGTTGGTCGGGTTCAGCGCACTGGTCAGCAGGTTGCCGACGCGGTTGACCAGGGTGGTCACCGAACCCTGGTTGACCAGTGGCGTGAAGCCGGCCAGCAGATAGGCGCCGTTGCTGCAGCCCGCCGTTGTGCGACGGGCCGCGGGAATGCTGGCGCTTTCGGCGAAGCTGCAGCTGCTGCCGGGCGAACCGCTGGCGTTGGCGCGATCGGCGTGCGACACCATGATCGCCACATTGGTGTTGATCAGGTTGTTGAGGATCCCTTCCAGCAGCGCCAGCAGATTGACCTGGCCGAGGTTCAGGATGCCGCTGAAGGTGGTGTTCAGCAGGCCGAGCACGGCCACCGGCAGGCGGCCGACGGTGGTGGTCAGCAGCGGGTTGACCAGACCGCTGACCAGCTGGCCGACGAACCCCCCGAGCAGCGGGTTGACGACGCTGCCGAGCAGCGGGATGCCAAGCAGGAAATTGAGCGTGCCGCAGCTCAGCGTCGACACGCCGCCGAGCAGCAGCTGCAGCGCCAGCCCGACCGCGGGCAGCGCCACCACCGGCGAGTTCAGGCCCAGCAGGCCGTAGAGATTGCACAGCGCCTGGGCGCGCCCGGCGTCGGTGCTGCCGCTGCCAAGCAGGAGGGTGCTCAGCAGTTGCGCCGGATTGCTGGTGACGCCGGTCAGCAGGTCGCTGAGCAGGATGCTGCTGGTGATGTTCAGGCACAGCTGCGGCGCATCCGGATTGTTCGGATTGCTGGTCTGGGTCAGCACGCTGTTGCAGATGCCGAGCAGGTTCAGGTCCAGCACGATCACCGTGTACGGTGGCCGCAGCGTGTTGGCCTGGGCGTTGGCGTAGAGATCGATGTCGTCGGCGCGGCTCGCTGCCGGCAGGCCGGCGGACAGCGTCGCCAGCATCAGCAGCAGCGGACCGAGCAGGCGGGCGAGGCGGCTCATTGGTAGCTCACGCCGCCGGGCCTGGCATGCAGCTTCAGCACGCCTTGCTCGACTTCTGCAGCACCGAAGCCTTCGCGGCCGTGGTCATAGCCGCCGGTGACCGTGAAGCGCGCGTAGTCGTAGCTGCGGCCGCTGTTGCCGGCACCGCGCAGCGTCGCGGTGGTCAGGAACTCCGGTGCCTCGCGCTGCACCCGCGCGTAGCTGTAGGCGCGCAGTGCCTCGTCAGCCGGGGCCGGCAAGCTCGGCGCGGCGCAGCTGAACGGCAGGCTGTCCGGCTGCGCGATGCCGGACGCCGGCCGGTAGCAGGCAAGAAACCCCGGCCCGCTGCCGATCGCCAGATTGGCGTCGATCTGAGTGATGCCGTCGGCGATCGCCTGTGCCGATTGCCGCGCGTTGACGCGGCTCTCGGCGTTCTGCGACAGCTTGAGTTCCAGCCGGCTGCTGCGCATCGCGGCCAGCCCGAGCAGGGTCAGCACGATCAGGATCAGCAGCGCCG
>CAYPJK010000270.1:0-4903 GCA_964411025.1 uncultured Nevskia sp. | reverse complement strand
CCCCGCCAGTGGCTGCCGCGCGGGTCGAGGCGGTGAAGCCGGCGGTCGTCGCCGCCCCCGTGGCGGTCCGCTTCGATGCGGCAGCCGCGCTGCTCGAAATCGTCGCCGACCGTACCGGCTATCCGCAGGACATGCTGGGCCTCGACCAGGATCTGGAAGCCGAGCTCGGCATCGATTCGATCAAACGCGTGGAAATCCTCGGCGCGCTGCAGAAAGCGCTGCCGGCAGCGGCCGGCGACGCCATGCAGGCCGGCATGGAGCGCTTCACCCGCGCCCGCTCGCTGAATGCGATCCTCGATGCGGCCCTGGCCCTGCTGCCAGCCGTCCCGGCAACCGCGGCACCGGTGGCGGTATCGGTTGCAGTGTCGACGGCGGCACCCGTCGCCGCCTTCGATCGCGCCTCGGCGCAGGCACTGCTGCTCGGCATCGTGGCCGAGCGCACGGGCTACCCGACCGACATGCTCGGTCTCGATCAGGATCTGGAAGCCGAACTCGGCATCGATTCGATCAAGCGCGTGGAAATCCTCGGCGCGCTGCAGAAGGCGCTGCCAGCTCCGGCGGGCGACGCCATGCAGGCCAGCATGGAACGCTTCACGCGCGCCCGCTCGCTGAACGCAATCCTGGCGGCGGCCACCGCGCTGGCACCCGCAGCCATTGCAGCGCCGGTCGCCGTCGCGGTGGCAGCAGCACCGGCAGCGGTTGCGCTGGCCGTGGCGGCCACGCTCGACCGCAGCACGCTCGCCGCGCTGCTGCTCGGCATCGTCGCCGAGCGCACCGGTTACCCGACCGACATGCTCGGCCTCGATCAGGATCTGGAAGCCGAGCTCGGCATCGATTCGATCAAGCGCGTGGAAATCCTCGGTGCGCTGCAGAAAGCGCTGCCGGCTGCGCAGGGCGATGCGATGCAGGCCTCGATGGAGCGCTTCACGCGCAGCCGCAGCCTGAATGCCATTCTGGACAGCGCCGTGGCACTGGCGCCGGTTCCGGCGGCGACAGCTGCGGTTGCCAGCGGACCTGTGGCCTCGGGCCCGGCCGCGCCGGCCAGCCCGACCGCCAGCGCCGACAGCATTCCCCGCTATGCGCCGCGCGCGCGCCGCGTGCCGCTGCCGAAGGCGCAGCTGGCCATCGCCGGGCTGTACGTGCTGACCGCCGATGATGGGGGTGTCGCCCCGCTGCTCGCCGCCTGTATCGGCAAGGCCGGCGGCAAGGCGGTGGTGATTCCGGTGACCGCCGCCAGCGATCCGGCGGCGCTGGCCAGCACGCTCGAAGGCCTGCGCCAGCAGCACGGCAAGGTCAGCGGCATCGTGCACCTGGCCACGCTTGATAGCGCTGATACCAGCGAACTGGCCGCATGGAAGCAGCAGAGCACGCGGCAGGCCAAGGCGCTGTTCTGGCTGCTGCAGCAGACCATGGCCGACCTCGGCCGCGGGCCGTCGGTGGCGCTGGCCGCCAGCCGCTTCGGCGGCAGCCTGGGCCGCGAGACCGAAGGCAGCAGCCTGCCGCAGGCCGGCGCCGCCGTCGGCCTGTTCAACTGCGCAACCCAGGAAATTCCCAGCCTGCGCGCCCGACTGGTCGACTTCGCGGCCGATGCCTCGGCGCAGGTCATCGTCGACGCACTGATGGATGAACTGGCCGCCGACGACGCGCGCACCGAGATCGGGTATGTCGACGGCGTCCGCTACGGCTACACGCACGCTGCCGAGCCGGTCTCCGATCATCCGTTCGCGCCGCACCTGACCCCGAGCAGCGACTGGGTGGTGCTGATCAGCGGCGGCGCCCGTGGCATCACGGCCGAGATCGCCGAGCAGATGGTGCGTCCGGGCATGCGCCTGGTGCTGCTTGGCCGCAGCGCGCTGCCGGGCATCGAAAGCCCGGCCACCGCATCGATCGCCGGCGAGGCCGAACTCAAGAAGGTGCTGCTGGCGCAAGCCCTGGCCGCCGGCCGCAAGCCGACGCCGGTGGAGCTGTCGCGCGAGTTGTCGAGCCTGCTCGCCAATCGCGAGATCCTCGGCAACATCGCCAAGCTGGGCAAGGCCGGCGCCACCGTCGACTACCGGCCCTGCGACGTCCGCGATCCGGCCGCGTTCGGTGCGCTGATCGACGCCATCTACGCCCGCTACGGCCGCATCGATGCGGTGATCCACGGCGCCGGCGTCATCGAGGACAAGCGGATTCCGGACAAGACGCCGGACTCCTTCGATCGCGTCTACGACACCAAGGTCGACAGCGCCTGGACCCTGGCGCAGAAGCTGCGCCCGGACAGCCTGCAGCTGCTGGCGCTGTTCACCAGCGTCTCCGGCCGCTTCGGCAACACCGGCCAGTCGGACTACGCGGCCGCCAACGAAACGCTGAATCGCCTGGCCTGGCAGCTGCACCGGCAGTGGAATGGCGTGCGCGTGATCTCGATCAACTGGGGTCCGTGGGACGCCGGCATGGCCAGCCAGCAGGTCCGCGACGCGTTCCGGGCGCGCAAGATCACGCCGATTCCGGTAGCCGCGGGGCGTCGCTGGTTCATGGACGAACTGGCCTTCGGACCGCGCAAGGATGTCGAGCTGGTGGCCGGCGAAGGTCCCTGGGATCAGGACCGCGGAGCCCCGGCGATCGACGACAGCGCAGCCGCCGTCGCCGACAGCACCGCGCTGCCGCTGATCCCGCGCCCGGTGCGCATGGGGGCAGGCGGTGCGGTGGTCTACGAGCACAGCCTGAGCCTGCGCGCCGATCCGTATCTCGGCGATCACCGGCTCGACAACAAGCCGGTGATGCCGGCCGCCACGGCGCTCGAGTACATCGCCCAGTTCGCGCAGGCCGCGTGGCCGGAGTGGACGGTGGCCGAGATCCGTGACCTGCGGGCGTTCTCCGGCATCGTGCTCGACCATGACGGCGCCGAGAAGACGCTGCTGCTGAAGGCGCGCTCGTCGACCCATTCCGATGCCGGTTCGCAGGCAGCGACCATCGAACTGTTCGAGCAGGGCCGCAAGGCGCCGAACTATCGCGCCAGCGTGATCCTGCTGCCGAAGCTGCCGGAGCCGCCGCAGGTGGCGGTCACGCCGCTGACCGACGGCGAGCCGATGAACACCACGCGCATGTACGCCGAGCACCTGTTCCATGGCCCGCAGTTCCAGCTGGTGACCGAGGTCGCGTCGATGTCGATGACCGGCATCGATGCCACCGTCGTGGCGACCTCGCCGGGCAGCATGCTCGGTACCGCCGAGGCGGCCAGCACCCGCTGGCTGTTCGACTTCGGGCTAGTCGACTGCGGCCCGCAGCTGGTGCTGGTCTGGTCGCGGGTGATGCATGGCAAGACGGCGCTGCCGTCGAGCTTCGGCAAGGTCGTGCGCTACGGCAACCAGCCGGTCGTCGGCCCGGTGCGCGTCGCGATCCGCATGAAGCCGGCCGCCCACGAATCCGGCGTCCGCTACGACATGCAGTTCATCGACGGCGCCGGCCGGTTGCGGATGGCGTTCATCGATGCCGAAAGCACGATGAGCGCGGCACTGAACCGACTGGCGGGCAACTCCTGAGCACGCAGCCCGCCAGCACGGCGACCGACCGACCGATGAGCAAAGCGCTCGACATCGCCATCATCGGCATGGCTGGTGCCTACGCCGGTGCCCGCGACGCCACGACGTTCTGGCAGAACATCCTCGACGGCGTCGATGCCGTTGCGGAAGCCGGGCCGGAGTGGGCCGGGCCGTACGTCGATCCGGACGCGAAGACCAACGATCGCATCTACACGACGCGGGGCGGCTTCCTGCGCGATCTCGCGGAAGTCGACCTGAGCGAACTCGGCGTGATGCCGAACACGCTCGATGGCGGCGAGCCGGATCACATGCTGGCGCTGCGTTTCGCGCGCGATGCGCTGGCCGATTCCGGCTATCTGAACAAGGCTTTCAACCGCGAGCGCATCGGCATCGTCCTGGGCCGCGGCACCTACGCCAATCGCGGCATCCTGACCATGGTCCAGCACGGCATGATCATGGACCAGACGATGGCGCTGATCCGGGGCCTGCGGCCGGATCTCAGCAACGCGGAACTGGACACGCTCAAGGCGCAGTTCAAGAAGCAGCTGCCGCCGTACAACGCGGAGATGGTCGGCCTGCTGACGCCGAACGTGATCGCCGGCCTGATCGCCAACCGGCTCGATCTGATGGGGCCGAACTTCATCGTCGATGCCGCCTGCGCCTCGAGCCTGATCGCCATCGAGCTGGCGGTGCGGGAGATCCACTCCGGCCGCTGCGACATGATGATCACCGGCGGCGTGCAGGCGCAGTGCCCGCCGCAGCTGTACATGCAGTTCTGCCAGTTGGGCGCGCTCAGCCACGGCCAGCTGCGGCCGTTCCAGAAAGGCGCCGATGGCACCCTGCTGGGCGAAGGCGTCGGCGTGCTGGTGCTGAAGAAGCTGTCGCTGGCCGAGGCCGATGGCGATCGCATCTACGCCGTCATCAAGGGCATCGGCTCGGCCAGCGACGGCAAGGCCAAGGGCCTGCTGACGCCGCGTCTGGAAGGTGAAGTACTGGCGCTGAAGCGCGCCTACGAATCGAGCGGCATCGATCCGGCCACCATCGGCCTCGTCGAAGCGCACGGCACCGGCACCCGGGTCGGCGACAAGACGGAGATCCAGTCGCTGACCACGCTGTTCGGGCCCAGAGTCGGCGATCTGCCGACCATCGCGCTCGGCTCCGTGAAGTCGATGATCTCGCACTGCCTGCCGGCCTCCGGCAGCGCCTCGATGATCAAGACCGCGCTAGCGCTGCACCACAAGGTGCTGCCGCCGATGCTGTGCGACGAGGTCGATCCCGAGCTGCACATCGAGAAGACGCCGTTCTACATCAACACCGAGGCGCGGCCGTGGATTCACGCCGGCCCGCATCCGCGCCGGGCCGGCGTCAATGCCTTCGGCTGC
>CAYPJK010000269.1:0-4908 GCA_964411025.1 uncultured Nevskia sp. | reverse complement strand
TCCTGCACGCCGTAGCGGCACCAGGTGCTGCCGACGCAGGACTTCACGGTGCGCAAGCTCTTGCCGTAGGCATGGCCGGATTCGAAGCCGGCTGCCACCAGCGCGCCCCAAATCGCCGGCAGCTGCTCGACGCGCGCGCCGAACAGGTCGATGCGCTGGCCGCCGGTGATCTTGGTGTAGAGGCCGAAATCCTTGGCCACCTGGCCGATGACGATCAGCTTGTCCGGCGTGATCTCGCCGCCCGGGATGCGCGGCACCACCGAATAGCTGCCGTCCTTCTGGATATTGGCGAGGAAGTAGTCGTTGGTGTCCTGTACCGCCGCGTGCTGGGGCTTCAGCACGTGCTCGTTCCAGCAGCTGGCCAGGATCGAAGCGACTGCCGGCTTGCAGATGTCGCAGCCTCGGCCCTTGCCATGCGCGAGGATCACCGCGTCGAAGGTCCGCTCGCCGCCGAGCTTGACGAGGTGGAACAGTTCCTGGCGCGAGTGCGCGAAGTGCTCGCACAGATGGTTCAGCACCAGCACGCCGGATTTCTTCAGCTCGGCATCGAGCACCTGCTTGACCAGCGGCAGGCAGCCGCCGCAGCTGGTCGCGGCCTTGGTGCACTTCTTGAGCTGACCGATGCTGGTCGCGCCCGCCTCGATGGCGGCGCAGAGATCGCCCTTCGACACGTTGTTGCAGGAGCAGATCGACGCACTGGCTGGGAGCAGATCCACACCGAGACCTTTGGCGCCGCCGTCGACGCTCGGCAGGATCAGCGATTCCGGCTGCGCCGGCAGCGGAATGCCGTTGAGCGCCATCTGCAGCAGGCTGCCGTAGTCGCTGGCGTCGCCGACCAGCACCGCACCGAGCAGGGTCCTGGCATCGGCCGACACCACCAGCTTCTTGTAGACGCCGGCCACGTCGTCGCTGAACAGGTAGTTCAGGCTGCCCGGGGTCGCGCCCTGCGCATCGCCGATCGAGGCGACATCGACGCCGAGCAGCTTCAGTTTGGTGCTCATGTCGGCGCCGGTGAACTCGGCGTTCGCCGCACCCTTGATCTGGGCCGCAACCAGCCGCGCCATGTCATAGCCGGGCGCCACCAGACCGAAGATCTTGCCCCGCCACAGCGCGCATTCGCCGATCGCCCAGATGTCCGGGTCGGAGGTCTTGCAGTGGTTGTCGATCAGGATGCCGCCGCGCTCGCCGCGGATCAGGCCAGCCGTGCGCGCCAGTTCGTCGCGCGGCCGGATGCCGGCGGAGAACACGATCATGTCGGTCAGCAATTGCGAGCCGTCCGCGAACTTCATCGCGTGCCGGCCGCCGACGCCGACGCCACCGCCGTCGGTGATTTCCAGCGTGTTCTTGCCGGTGTGCACGGCCACGCCCAGCGCTTCGATCTTGCGCCTCAGGAGCCGGCCGCCCATCTCGTCGAGCTGCACCGCCATCAGGCGCGGCGCGAACTCCACGACATGGGTTTCCAGCCCCATGTCCTTCAGCGCCTTGGCGCATTCCAGGCCCAGCAGGCCGCCACCGACGACCACGCCGATCCGCGACTTCGCGCCCCAGTGGCGCATCGCTTCGAGGTCTTCGATCGTGCGATAGACGAGGCAGCCATCGCGGTCGCGGCCGGTGACGGCAGGCACGAACGGATAGGAGCCGGTGGCCAGCACCAGGCGGTCGTAGGGCAGGCGCTCGCCGTCGGCCAGCACGACCTGTTTCGCGGCGCGATCGAGATCGACCGCCTTGGCGTTCAGCCGCAGACGGAGGTTCGGCTGATCGAAGAAGCCGGGCGCGACCAGCGACAGATCCTCCGCTGTCTTGCCGCCGAAGAATTCCGACAGGTGCACGCGGTCATAGGCCGGGCGTGGCTCCTCGCAGAGCACAGTGATGTCCAGGCCCGGCGTGCCGGCCAGCGCTTCAAGCAGCTTGTGCCCGACCATGCCGTTGCCGATGACCACCAGGCGCAATGTTGTGTCAGTCATGAAATGCATCCGAATGCAGGCGTGGCTGCGGTGGCGGCGGGGTTCAGGCGGTCAGTGCCTGGCGATCGGCAACGGCCTGTTCAAACAACTGTTGCTCGCGTGACTTGTGCTCGGCGCTGAAGCGCACCGCCACCGCGCACAGCGCCGATGCCGAGGCCAGCGCGCCGAGGATCAGCAGACAGGTCTGGGTATCGGGCGCCGCCTTCATCAGGAAGCCGGCGGCGACGGCGCCGACATTGCCGCCGGCGCCGATGATGCCGGCCACGCCGCCGAGCGCACTGCGATCGATGAACGGCACCAGCGCATAGGTCGCGCCGCAGGCCATGTGGGTGAACAGGCCGAAGCTCAGCATCGCGACGATGGCAAGCGCGACCTGATCCATCTGCGCCCACCACAAGAGGCCCAGGCCTTCGCCGAGCATCAGCACGAACAGCAGCCAGGTGCGGCCGTCGAGGCCACGGAGCTTGGCGATGCGGTCCGAGGCGATGCCGCCGAGTGCCCGGGCGAACAGCGCCAGCAGGCCGAAGGTGCCGGCGGCGAAGCCGGCGGCCTTCAGGCTCAGTCCGAAGCGTTCGACGTAGTAAAGGGCGGCGACGTTATGGATGAAGATTTCCACGCCGAAGCAGGCGCCGTAGGTGATGAACAGCAGCCAGACGCGGTAGTTCAGGCAGGCGCGCCTGAAGCTGGTCAGGCCCACTTTCTTGCCGCTGTCCGGCATCAGCCCGGTGGCGCGCAGCGTGTCGTAGTTGCCGGCCGGGCAGTCCTGCGTGAACGTCCAGTAGGCCCAGGCCATCGCCAGCATCAACACGCCCGGCACCAGCAGCGCCACGCGCCAGCCGCCGGCCTGCTCGATCCCGAGCAGCGCCAGCGCGGCCACGATCAGCGGCATCAGCGTCTGCGTGGCGCCACCACCCGAGTTGCCCCAGCCGGCGGCAGCGGCGTTGGCGGTGCCAACGACATTGGGCGCGAACATCACGCTGGTGTGGTACTGGGTGATCACGAAGCTGGCGCCGATCGCGCCGATGGCGAGGCGGAAGAACAGGAAGCTTTCGTAGCTCTGCGACGACGCGACGCCGAACACCGGGATCGCCCCGAACAGCAGCAGGCCGGTGTAGGCCTTGCGCGGGCCGTAGCGGTCGCACAGCGGGCCGATCACCAGGCGCACCAGGATGGTGACCGCGACGGCGGCGATGTTGATGTTGGCGATCTGGTCCTTGGTCAGCCCGAACTCGCCCTTGATGACCGGCATCAGCGGCGCGCAGGCGAACCAGGCGAAGAAGCAGACGAAGAACGCCATCCAGGTCAGGTGGAAGGCGCGCATCGCCGGCGTCGAGAAATCGCGCAGGTGAACGCGGGTGGCTTTGACGAGGTACGCGGGGGTGGACATGGCCGGCTCCAGGGGACGTGAGATTCGCGGACGCCATTGGCCGCAACGAAGATGCTCACGTGATCGCCGTTAACCACGTGCGCCAATCAAGCAAGACACGTGCCGTGATCTGACGCCATATCAATCAAGAAGATGCCTGCGACTGCCGGCCTGCTGCACCGGCGATGGCTGCCGGCGCCGCGCACCGCCAGGGTGCGCGTGCACCGATCTGGGGCTGGCCGGGCAGGCAGCCGCCGTGCGGCACTCGCCGCCCGGCTGCCGCACCGGGCGTCGGCCAGCACTGCGGGCCGACCGTGGCGTGGTGATCCGTGACGCCGGCATCAAGGCGGCTAGCGCGTGGCTGGCAGGCTTCTTGCTGAGACGGCTTCGTGGCGCCCAGCGCGCCGTTGACTTGGCCATAGCCGCCCGAGTCGCACCGGACACCGAGGTCCCGATGCCCAGCGTTTCATCGCTGGCAGGTTCCTAACCCACTGTCCGGAATTCCCGCCATGTCCCGTTCCACTGCCGCGCGCCCGATCGACCTGCTGGAGATCGCCGCGATCCTTGCCGCCGCCGCCCTGCAGCTGACCGCCACGCTGCTGTGGCTGCGCGATCTCGGCTAGGCCTGCGCCCGATGAACCGACCGTTCGCCGCGCTGTGCCTGCTGCTGGCGGCCGCCACGCCGGTGGGCTGCACGGCCGCCGCCGAACTGGCCGCCGCCGCGCGCCAGGCGCTCGATCTGGATCTGGCCGCCAGCCGGCTGGCCGGCGCGCCGGTGGCCGGGCTGACGGTTTATGTCGGCAGCAGCGCACAGGACAGCCGCCTACGCGAGGTCTGGGTGCAGATCGACAGCCAGCCGCTGACCCGCTACCTGTTTTCCCAGCGTGAGAGCGATGCGCTCAGTGCCGGCGGCCTGCACGTGCTGCTGGCCGAGGCGCTGACACCCGGCCGGCATCGGGTCCGCGCGCAGGCGGCGGCGGTCGGCCTTGATCCGCGCCGCAACGATGACCGCAGCCGCGCCCAGGTCGAGATCGAGATCGACAAGGGCGACGCCCCGGTCGACCTGCAGCTGAGCTGGACGCCAGCCGCCTATGTCGGCACGGCCGCGCTGAAGGCGCAGACGCGCCAGCGCAGCGAAGCGCCGCGGGCCGCTGACGCCAGCGGCGGCGGCCGCGACCAGGCCGGCGCCAGCGACGATCCCCGGCTGCGTGCCATTCGCTTCCTGGACGCCACCGGCCGCCGCTATCGCGCCGAACGGGCGCTGCGCGAACTGCAGTTCGCCGTCCCCGGACTCGCCCGCCCGGATGCGCTGCCGCTGGCCGACGCCGCCGCACCTGCCAACGGTGCCACCAACAGCGCCGTCAGCGGCAGTACGGCGGTCGGTCTGGAAGCGCTGGCGAGCGGCTGCAGCGACGCGCCCAGCCTGTTCTGCGACCGCGCCAACAGCACGCTCGGCTACGCGCTGCTTGATCAGGGCGAAGGCCTGAAGGCGGCCGACGCCTTCCGGCGGGTGCGCGCCCCCGGCCCGTACGCGACCTCGGCGCTGCTCGGGCTCGGCTGGGCGCTGCTGGCGACCCC
>CAYPJK010000268.1:0-4911 GCA_964411025.1 uncultured Nevskia sp. | reverse complement strand
TTTGCCGGAGCCGCTGGGCCCGACGATCACCACCACCTCGCCAGCTTTCACCGACAGCGAGGCCCGCTTCAGCCCGAGCACGCCGTTCGGATAGCGCTTCTCGATGTCGCGCGCCTCGATCAGCACTGCCGCTGCCTCACCCATCGCCGCCTCCGTCATCCCTGCACCGCATAGCGGCGTTCCAGCCGCCGCACCGCGACCGACAGCACGCCGGTCAGCAGCAGGTACATCAGCGCCACGACGAACCAGACCTCGAATGGACTGAAGGTCGAGGACACCACCTCGCGGCCGGCCTTGGTCAGGTCGGTCAGCGCCATCACCGACACCAGCGAGGAATCCTTGATCAGGTTGATCGACTGCCCGGCCAACGGCGGCAGGATGCGCCGGGTTGCCTGCGGCAGGATCACGTAGCGCATCGTCTGGAAGCCGGACAGGCCGACGCTTTGCGCAGCTTCCGTCTGGCCCTTCGGCACCGCCTCGATGCCGGCGCGGACGATCTCGGCGACATAGGCGGCAGTGAACACCGCCAGCGCGACGACGCCGGCCGCAAACGCCGACAGTTGCAGCACCGTGCCGATGAAGAAATAGACGATGAAGATCTGCACCAGCAGCGGCGTGCCGCGGATCACCTCGACATAGAACGCCGCCAGATCGCGCGCCGCCGGGTTCTTCGAAACGCGCCCGAGCCCGACGAGCAGCCCGAGCAGCAGCGCGAGCACCAGCGACAGCGCCGAAATCTTCAAGGTCAGCCACAGGCCGACCAGCAGCGGGCCGGCGCTGATGGCGTCGGTCTTGGCGATCACGTCGCCTTCGAACACCAGGTCCCCATTGCCGGCCACGATGCGGCTGAAGCCGGTGAACTCGGCCGTTTCGGCGCCGCGCAGCGCCGTCATCGACAAGCTGCGCCCGTCCTCCGACACTGCGACGAAGCCGTCGAACGGCGCCTTCTGGTCGTCGCCTTCGGTCGAGATCAGGTATTGCGGAATCCGCTCCCAGCGCCAGGTGTAGTCGATGCGCTTGCTGGCCAGGTACAGGCCTCTGCCGATGGCCATCAGCAGGGCGGCCGCAACGGCGTGCCAGAGCCAGCGAGAGAGTGAGGGCGACATCGGGCGTGGGCGTGGCAGACCCGCGCGGCCGGCGGGCAGGTCAATGACGGGTGGTTGGTTGGACGATACCGGTTTTGCCCGACCCTGTTAAGAAAGCCGGCCGCGCACTGCGCCGGCCACCGATGGCCGCTTCATCCGCGCGCCAGCGGCAGGCTCAGGCTGACGCGCAGGCCGCGACCGCCCGAGCCGTCGCTGTCGCCGGCATTGGCCAACAGGATGCGGCCGCCATGGGCTTCGGCGATCTCGCGGGCCAGTGCCAGACCCAGGCCGGTGCCGCTGCGCTTGGTCGAATAGAACGGCAGCAGTGCGTTGGCCAGCACCGTCTCGCTCATGCCCGGGCCGCCATCGCGCACGTCGATCCGCCATTCGCCGCCGAGACGGTGTACGGACAGCACGATGGCCTCTGGCGCACTGCCGGATTCATGGGCGTTGCGCAGCAGATTGATCAGCACTTGCTCGATCTGCGCGCGGTCGATCAGCGCCGGTTCGTCGGGCACCGCGCCCTCGATCCGGAACGGCCATTGCTCCTGCAAGCTCTCGAGGAACGCGCGCCAGGCCACCGGCTGCCGCTGCGGCGCCGGCAGCTTGGCGAAACGGGCATAACCACCGATGAAGGCATGAAGATGTCGGGCCCGTTCGCCGATCGATGCGAACACCGCGCCGACCCGCGCCAGCTCGCCGCGCCGCGCCAGTTCGGCACCGGAATGGGCCATCGAGGAAATCGGGGCCAGCGAATTGTTCAGCTCGTGGCTGATGACCCGGATCACCTTCTTCCAGGTTGCCACTTCCTGGCGCGACAGCTCACGGGTCATGCGCCGGAACAGCAGCAGCCGGTATGGCTGGCTGGCCAGCCGGAAGCCGCGCACCGAGGCGTGGTACATCTCCTCCTGCCCGGCCAGTTCGACGCCGAACAGCGCGTCCTCGCCGCGGCTGACCGCCTCCTGCAGCGCCGGCGGGCAGTGCCCGAGGATCGCGGTGAAATCATGGCCGTTCATGGCACGGCCTTCGTTGAACAGATGGCGGGCCGCAATATTGGCGTAGGCCACCCGATTGCCGGCATCGACCAGCACCAGCGCCACCGGCGTGTTCTGCACCACGGTGTCGAGCAGCAGCTCACGCTGCACCAGGTTCTGGCGCTGCTCGCGCAGGGTGGCGCCGAGCGCGTTGTGGGCACGCGCCAGATCGCCCAGTTCGTCGCCCCGGCGGCTGGCCAGCGAGATGCTGAAATCGCCATCGCGATAGCTGTCGACCAGCGCCGTGAGGCCACGCAGCAGCTGCATCACCGGGTCGATCAGCGACCGCGCCGCGATCAGCACCACCGGCAGTGCCAGCAGCAGCGCCGCCGCCACCGCCATGCGGCGATCGGCGAACAGCTGAGCGAAGCCGACGCCCAGCACCACGCCGAACGCCACGGCCAGCGACAGGGCGGCGGCAAGCTTGCCGTGCAACGAGAATCGGCGGTTCACGGATAGGTCCGCGGCAGGTCGAGGGCGAAGCCGGAAGGCTAACCGACGTCCCCATCCGGCGGTGAGGCCGATGACGGACCACGGACCGCGCTGCGCTGCCCGGAGGCCCCGCGTCAGGCTTCATACTGCCGGCCTGCTCCGCACGCCTGTTCCCGCCACCACCTCACATGAGCGCTTCCCGCCCCCGCCGCGTGCTGGTCACCGGTTGCGCCGGCTTCATCGGCTCGGCGCTGGTCGGGCAATGGCTGCGCGAAACCGACTGGCAGCTGGTCGGCGTCGACAGCCTCGGCTACGCCGGGCTGCGTGCCTCGCTGATCGAGGCGCTCGATGATCCCCGTTTCTCGCTGATCGTCGCCGACATCGCCGACGCGGCGGCGATGCAGGCGCTGTTCGCCCGCGCGCAGCCGGATGCGGTCATCCACCTGGCCGCCGAAAGCCATGTCGACCGTTCACTGGAAGGCCCGGCGCCGTTCATCCACACCAACCTGGTCGGCATGGCGGTGCTGCTCGACGCCGCCCGCAGCCACGTCGACACGCTGGATGCCGACCGGCGAGCCGCCTTCCGTTTCGTCAACGTGTCCACTGACGAAGTGTTCGGCGCGCTCGGCGCCAGCGGCCGTTTCGACGAAGCCTCCCGGCATGCCCCGAACTCGCCGTACTCGGCGACCAAGGCCGGCGCCGACCACTTGGCCCGCGCCTGGCACCGCTCCTACGGCCTGCCGGTGATCACCACCTACTCGCCGAACAACTACGGGCCCCGGCAACTGCCGGAGAAGCTGATCCCGCGCATGATCACCGCCGCACTGGCCGGGGAACCGCTGCCGATCTACGGCAGCGGCCTGCAGGTGCGCGAATGGCTGCACGTGGAAGATCACGCCGCCGCCCTGCGCGCCGCGCTGCTGCATGGGCGTGTCGGGGAGTCCTACTGCATCGGCGGTGGCACGGAGCGCAGCAACCTGCAACTGGTCCAGCAACTCTGCGCGCTGCTGGACCGGCGCCGGCCGGGCCACGCGCCGCACGCCGCCCTGATCCGCCATGTTGACGACCGTCCCGGCCACGATTGGCGCTACGCGCTGGACGGCCGGAAGTTCGCGCACGACGCCGGCTGGGCCGCGAGCTGGGACTTCGCCGCCGGGCTTCAGGAAACCGTCGACTGGTACCTGGCGAACCCGGACTGGCTGGCCGCTGCCGCCGCCTCTCTGGCGACGGCAGCAGGCCAGCGCCCGCCGTCGATCACAGCGCGCTGATCCGCGCTTCCTGCTCGGCCAAGGTCGCCAGTTCGGCCTTCTGCTGGGCGACGCGGGCGCGCTCCTTATCGATCACTGCAGGCGGCGCGCCGTTGACAAACTTGTCGCTGGCCAGCCGCGCCTCGTTGGTCTCCAGATCCTTCTGCAGCTTGGCCTTCAGCTTGGCCAGTCGTGCCAGCTCGGCGGCCTTGTCGATCAGCCCCGCCATCGGCACCAGGATCTTCATGCTGCCGAGCAGCGCGGTGGCCGACTGCGGCGCTTCCTCGCTCGCCGACAGCACGCGGATCGACTCCAGCCGCGCCAGGAAGCCGACCGAATCGGTGAAGCGCGCGATCCGCTCGGCATCATCGGCGCTGGCGTTCTGGATCAGCACCGGCACCGGCTTGCCCGGCGCAATGTCCATCTCGCCGCGAATCTGGCGCACGCCGAGCATGAAACCCTTGAGCCATTCGACATCGGCCTCGGCGGCCTCGTCGATCTTGGCCAGATCGGCGACCGGATACGGCTGCAGCATGATCGTGCTACCGGTCTTGCCAGCCAGCGGGCCGACGCGCTGCCAGATCTCCTCGGTGATGAACGGCATGATCGGGTGCAAGAGCCGCAGCGCGACTTCCAGCACCCGCACCAGGGTGCGCCGCGCACCGCACTTGGCCGCATTGTCCGTGCCCTGCATCACCGGCTTGGTCAGCTCCAGGTACCAGTCGCAGTACTCGTTCCAGATGAACTGGTAGAGCGCGGCGGCCAGCAGATCGAAGCGGTAATCGGCGAAGTGCTGCGCCGCCTCGGCTTCGAGCCGCTGCAGGCGCGAGATGATCCAGCGGTCGGCGGTCGACAGCGTCGCCTCGCCGTCCAGCGAGACACCGGGCAGTTCGGCGCCGGTTTCGGGGTCGAGCGCGCCGACGTTCATCAGCACGAAGCGCGCGGCGTTCCAGATCTTGTTGCAGAAGTTGCGATAGCCCTCGGCACGCGCGGCATCGAAGCGCACGTCGCGGCCATTGGTCGCCAGCGCCGCGAACGTGAAGCGCAGCGCGGCGACGCCGGCCGCGTCGATGCCCTTCGGATAGTCCTTGCGCGTCTTGGCCTCGAGCTTCG